>CAMKZP010000016.1 GCA_946477805.1 uncultured Enterobacter sp. | reverse complement strand
TCGGCAGCGTCAGATGTGTATAAGAGACAGAGGGAATAGTTTGCTCTCTCTGCTTTGGGGCGAGGGAAGAGTTTGCTCCCTCTCCCTTTTAGGGAGAGGGCTGGGGTGAGGGTTAGCGCATCGCGCGTTTCAAAATGCGCTCCGCCTGACGCTGGAAGTCAGCCGCCGTCTCTTCCACGGTTTTCTGACCGTAGTCAATGTACTGCAGAGAGGTGCCGAACTGGGCGACGATCTGCGGATCGTCAAAGTACGGCGACACGGAGAGTTTGGCTGGCAGAGACTGCGCCAGACGCAGGCCCGCAACGGACGGATCGTCCTCTTTAATGGTGCCGTCTTCCGTCAGGAACTGCACCGCCGCTTTGCTCAGCGGCACGCCGCGCTCCAGTCCCAGCGTATCCACGCCCTCTATACTGTTCAGCAGGAAGTTAATCAGCCTCGCTGCCGCTTCCGGGTTTTTGGTGGATTTACCAATCGACAGCATCTGCGCCGGTTTGAAGAACAGGCCCGCATCGGTGGCGCCCGGCAGCATTGGGTAGTTGCCCAGCTCCAGCTTCGCCGGCGGCTTCAGGTTGTCGGAATACTTGTTGATGGTGGAGTTCCACATGTAGGTGCCGCCCCATTCGCCCTGGATCCACGGCTTCATCTCATACATGTTGCTCTTACCAAACGAGGCGTAATATTTGGTATCCGGCATCACGTGGCTATCCACCAGCTTTTTGTAGGTCTGGAAGAACTCCACCCACTGCTCTTTGCTGTAGGAGAATTTTTTGGTTTTCTCATCCACGGCGGGGATGTTGTACTTCTGAATCATGTAGGAGTTCAGCAGCGCCAGCGTATCCTGATGCTCCAGCACCACCGGGTAGTACTGCTTGCCGAGCTTGCTCTCGAACGTCTTGCCCGCGGCCATCAGCTCGTCCCAGGTTTTCGGGTATTCAACGCCCGCTTTTTTCCAGGTTTCGTCGTTAAAGTAAAACACGCGCGCGGTCACGGAGATCGGAATGCCGTTCAGCTTGCCGTTGACGGTGGTCGACTGCAGCTCTTTAGGATCGAACTGCGTTAAGTCGATAACGTCCTTCAGCTTGTTCAGATCGTAAAAGCCGTCGCCGGTTTTAGAGAAGATCGGCAGCCAGTTCCAGTTGGTTTGCATCACGTCCGGCTCGGTGCCGCCCGCGATCTGGGTGGTCAGGCGCGAGAGGTGGCCGTCCCAGCCGGTATATTCAGCCTTCACGTTGATGTCCGGGTTCTGTTTATGGAACTCTTCCAACGCTTTCAGCGTGACCTGGTGACGGCCATTGCCGCCCCACCAGGACATACGTAAATCCACGTTTTGCGCCATCGATGGCAAAGCGGTAAGGCCCAGGGTAGCGGAGATTGCTGCGCTTAAAAGCACTTTTTTCATTTTTATAACTCCATCAGAGAGAGATGTTCTGTTCGGTTTTGGCGTCAAAAATATGACACTTATTCATATCAAACTTGAAGTACACCTTACGGTGAAGTCCCTTATCAATCATCGGCTTAGCTTCATCGGAAGGAATTCGGGCGGTCAGTTCGTAGTCCGCAACTTTCAGGTACACAAAGAATTCGTGGCCCATATTCTCCACGCGCACCATCTCGCCGCTGCAGCCGCCGTCCTGGAAGGGCTCGTCGGAGAGCGAGACGAATTCCGGACGCACGCCGTAGAAGACCTCCTGACCGGCGTAAGCGGAGACTTTCTCCTGCTTCACGGCGTTTAGCGGCATGGTTTCATTGCCGATGGCAATGTGCAGCTGCCCCGCGCTCTCCACCAGACGACACGAGCGGATGTTCATCTCCGGCGCGCCGATAAAGCCCGCCACGAACATATTCTTCGGCTTGTGGTAGAGGTTATCTGGCGTATCAACCTGCATGATATGGCCGAGCTTCATCACGCAGATGCGGTCGCCCATGGTCATCGCTTCGGTCTGGTCGTGGGTTACGTAGACGGTGGTGGCCGGTTTACCTGAGGCTTTTAGCTGCTTGTGCAGATCGGAAATACGGATGCGCATCGAGGCGCGCAGCTTGGCGTCGAGGTTGGATAACGGTTCGTCGAACAGGAACACGTCCGGCTTTTTCACAATCGCACGGCCAACGGCCACGCGCTGCGCCTGGCCGCCGGAAAGCTGGCGCGGCAGACGGTCCAGCAGCTCGTCCAGCTCCAGAATTTTGGCCGCTTCATTCACCTGGGCTTCAATCTGATCCTTCGGCAGCTTGCTCAGCTTCAGGCCGAAGGCCAGGTTTTCACGCACGGTCATGTGCGGGTAAAGCGCGTAGTTCTGGAACACCATCGCAATTCCGCGCTCTTTCGGCGCGAGGTTGTTCACAATCTTCTCGCCGATACGCACTTCGCCGCCGCTGATGGTCTCCAGCCCGGCCAGCATGCGCAGGGTGGTGGATTTGGCGCAGCCGGATGGCCCGACGATCACCATGAACTCCCCTTCAGCGATTGAAAGGTCGATAGCATGTACCGCTTTGAAGCCGTTGGAGTAAACCTTTTCCAGTTTGTTGAAGATAACTTCAGCCATGATATTTCCCTCTTAACCTTTAATTCCGCTGCTGGTGACGCCCTGTACGAAGTAGCGCTGTGCCAGGAAGAAGACAATGATGGATGGCAGAATGGAGATACTCGCCATTGCCAGAATTTCGTTCCACGGCGCACCTTCGGTAACGTCGATGGACATTTTCAGAGCCAGTGCAATCGGGTATTTGTCCACGCTGTAGACGTAAATCAGCGGCCCGATAAAGTCGTTCATTGACCACATGAACTGGAACAGCGCGACGGAGATAATGGCCGGTTTCAGGATCGGCACCACCACGTACCACAGCACCTGGAAGGAGTTACAGCCGTCAATTTGCGCCGCTTCTTCCATGTCACGCGGCACGCCGCGCAGGAACTGGATCAGCATAAAGACGAAAAACCCTTGCGTGGCGAATGCCAGAGGCAGGTACAGCGGCATATAGCTGTTCAGCATGCCCATTTCACGGAACATCAGGTACTGCGGGATCAGCAGCACGGTGCTTGGCAGCAGCATCGTTGTGATGAGCGTGGCGAACCAGAACTTCTTCCACGGGATCTCGAAGCGGGCAAAGCCGTACGCCACGATGGTGGAGGAGATAATGGTCAGGATCACTTTCGGGATCACATACTTAAAGGTGTTCAGCATGTAATGGCCGAAGTTGTACTCGGTCCCCGTTTTCCAGCCGTTGACGAAGCCGTCCCAGGTAGCGTGGGCTGGCCACAGGCTCAGGGTGGTGAAGATCTCGTGGTTCGGTTTGAACGACGCCGAGAACATCCACACCAGCGGGTAGAGCATCAGCAGGCCAACAAACAGCAGGATCGCGTAGCGAATACTGGCGTTGATTTTCTCCTTACGCAGCGTGCGGGCGACTTCGCGCTCGGCAACGCTTCGTGCCGTGGAGAGTTGTTGAATATCAGCCATTTTTGCCTCCTTTATCGGCGGAGTAGAACACCCAGTATTTCGACGACTTAAAGGCGATGCCCGCAAACACGGCGACCACCAGGAACAGAACCCACGCCAGCGCTGCGCCGTAACCCATATCGAAGTATTTGAACGCGGTGTCGTAGATGTAGAGCGAGAACAGGTAGGTCGAGTAGGTTGGCCCGCCGCCGGTGATAACGTACGGCCCGGTAAATTCCTGGAACGCCTGAGTGGTCTGCATGATGAAGTTGAAGAAGATCACCGGCGTAATCAGCGGAACGGTCACTTTCGTGAACATCTGCCATTTGGACGCGCCGTCAATCATCGCCGCTTCATACTGCGACTGCGGCACGTTTTGCAGCGCGGCGAGGAAGATGACCATCGCGGAGCCGAACTGCCAGACGCGCAGCAGGGTAACGGACATCAGCGCCAGCGACGGCTCGCCGAGCCAGTTCACCGGGTCAAAACCAAACACGCCAATAAAGCTGTTCAGCAGGCCGTCAATGGCAAACAGCGCACGCCACAGCACGGCAATTGCAACGGAGCTGCCGAGAATGGACGGAATATAGTAGGCCGTACGGAAAAATCCGATACCGCGTAATTTAAAGTTCAGCACAAACGCGATGCCTAATGCGAAGGCGAGCTTTAACGGGATGGTCAGAAATACGTAGGCAAAGGTGACGCCCATTGATTTCCAGAAGAGCGTGTCTTCGGTAAACATGTAGCGATAGTTTTCGATGCCGTTAAACACCGGCGGACTCATCAAATCGTATTCCGTAAAGCTGAGGAAAAACGACGAGACGAAGGGGAAAGCCGTAAAGAGTATCAACCCAATTATGTAGGGTGATATCCACGCTAGCCCCAGCAGTTTGTTTTCATTCATACATACCTACCTGGCGATCAATGGTTAAAACGGAATCGGCATTTGTTACAACGTCTCACGCCTGCACGGCACGGCATAAGAACCAATATTCGGGTGGCACATACAGCAATTACTTCATGCAACTTTGTTTTATAACGGTTTTTTTGCGATATCTTTTCTGCGTACGGCTTGAGTTTCAAATCATGCGAACCGCTGTTCTTGAATACTAAAACGCCGTTTTATTTTATATTATTGCTATTTATTTCTACGTCATTCGCTTAATGATGGAAATGTGATCAAGGTCGAAACGGTGTTTCAATAAGGTGAGGCAGGTGGCATTTTTGACTTTCAGGGGAAGGGCGCGCTCCACGTCCCGGTGCGGTGAGAGGCGAAATCAAAAGGGAGGATAATTAACAATGAAATTGTGAATAGGGTAACTACTAATTCTGATAGTCAGCGCACGCTTGGGCCAAACTCACGTTCAGATAATTCTTACTTTCTTGTATTATCAGGCCACCAGAACCCATCCGGCAGAAATGTACTGCATCCTAAAAAGAAGAACGGTTATGTCAGCAATGGACTTCAAAAAAAACACGGACCTCGATTTTCCCCGTTATGCCTCACCGGCGATCGGTGCTAAAGAGATAGACCTTCTGGGATTGTTAGATATCCTGCTGGCGGCAAAAAAACGCATCGTCACCATCGCGTTTGCATTCGCCCTGGTTGGCCTGGCCATTGCGTTTTTAATCCCGCAAAAATGGACCAGTAAAGCGGTGATCACCCCGGCGGAACAGACCCAGTGGAACCCGCTGCGCCAGATGATGGTGGCGTTACAGGTGCTGGACGTGGACGTAAAGGTGAACCGCCCGGACGTCTTTAACCTGTTCATTAAAAAATTCCAGTCTCAGTCGCTGCTCGAAGAGTACATGAAGGGTTCGCCTTACGTGATGGCACAGCTCGAGGGCACGGAGATCGACCCGCTGGACCTGCACCGTGCGGTGGTGAATATTTCGGAGAACATGAAGGCGAAAGATAACGTTCAGGTGAAAGACGCCGAGAAAACGCCTTATGCGTCGTGGACGCTGAGCTTTACCGCGCCGACGGCAGGGGATGCGCAGACCGTGCTTAACGGCTACATCGACTATATCTCCCGCATCGTTGAGCAGGAGACGATGATGAATATTCGTAACCAAATCACCCTGAAAACGAGAGTGGTAAAAGAGCAGCTGGAACTGGATCGCGTGCGCTTAACCAATATCCACAATACCAACCTTCAGCGTCTGAATTACTCCCTGGAGGTGGCGAACGCCGCGGGTATTAAAAAGCCGGTCTACAGCAACGGCCAGGCCGTTAAGGACGATCCGGACTACTCCATCGCCCTGGGCGCAGACGGTATTGCGCAGAAGCTGCAGATTGAAAAGAGCCTGAAGGATGTGGCTGAACTGAACGCCGATTTCCAGAACCGTGAATACTACCTCGCGCAGCTCGAAAAATTGTCCGTTAAGGACGTGAGGCTTGAGCCGTTTATGTACCAGCTTTCACCGTCAATGCCGGTGAGAAAAGACGGTCCGGGTAAAGCGCTGATCGTCATTTTGGCGGGCATGCTTGGCGGCCTGTTTGCGTGCGGCAGCGTGCTGCTGCGTGAGGCGATGCACTCGCGCAGTCCGCTGCCTGAACCGGTAACGGAATAACGCGGGAAAAAATAAGGCGCTGATGACAGCGCCTTATTTCTATTTAAGGAAGTCTTCGCGCACCGGGGTAAAGGTGTCCAGCAGCGTGCCCGGTTTCAGACAAACGCAGCCGTGCATAACGTGCGGCTCTTTGTAGAGCGTATCCCCGGCGGTCACAACATGTTTTTCTTCACCGATGGTGAACTCAAACTCGCCGGAGAGCACGTAGGTCAGCTGCTCGTGCGGGTGGTTATGCATCGGGCCGATCGCCCCCTGCTCAAAGTTAACTTCAACCGCCATCATCTTACCGTCATGCGCCAGAATACGACGCGTCACGCCGTTGCCAAGGTCGTCCAGCGTGGTCTCTTTGTGGAAAATAAACATATCGTCGCCTTTTATTCACTGAAACATTGTTTCATTTAATTTATATCACGCCGCATTAAAAAGAAACGATGTGACAAAGAACTGGAAACAGGATCACAAGTTTGCTTCACTGGGCTAAACGCATAAGGAGAGATGATGAAAACGATTGGCCTGTTAGGGGGGATGAGCTGGGAATCGACCATCCCCTATTATCGCCTGATCAATGAAGGCGTGAAGCAGCGTCTGGGCGGGCTCCATTCAGCGAGCCTGCTGCTGCACAGCGTGGATTTCCATGAGATTGAAGCCTGTCAGTCCAGCGGCGACTGGGAAAAAGCCGGAGAAATACTGGCGGAGGCCGCGCTGGGGCTGGAGCGGGCGGGCGCGCAGGGCATCCTGCTGTGTACCAATACCATGCACAAAGTGGCGTCACAAATAGAAGCGCGCTGCGCGCTGCCGTTCCTGCATATCGCTGATGCAACCGGGCGCGCCATTCGCGCCGCCGGGATGTCACGCGTGGCGCTGCTGGGCACGCGCTACACCATGGAGCAGGATTTTTATCGCGGGCGGCTGCACGATGAGTTCGGCATTGAAAGCCCGATCCCGGATGATGCAGACCGGGCGCGCATCAACCAGATTATTTTCGACGAGCTCTGCCTCGGCTCCTTCAGCGAAACGTCCCGCGCGTATTACGCAAGCGTAATCGAAAAGCTCGCGCAGCAGGGAGCGGAAGGGGTGATTTTCGGCTGCACGGAGATCGGTTTGCTGGTGCCCGTTGAGCGAAGCCCGATCCCGGTGTTCGACACCGCGGCCATTCACGCGGCCGATGCCGTCGAGTTTATGCTGTCATAGCGGAGCCTGCAGGTCTGGTAAGCGCAGCGCCACCCGGCGCGCGTGCTCAGTCAGATGCCCGGTGAAAGCGTCCACCAGCGCGGACGCCGGACGGTGCAGCGGGCGGATCAGGCTCACGGTGAACGGGACGGAAACGCTAAAACGGCGGATGACGATCCCGCTTCCGGCATAGTCCAGCGCCGTGAGCGGATTCACCACCGCCACGCCAACCCCCGCGCGCGCCATCGCGCAAATTGACGCCGCGCTGTGGGTCTCTACCACCATTCGCCGCTTGACCTGATGCTCGGCAAACAGCGTGTCCAGCAGCTGCCGGTAGCTGTCGGTCTGCGACAGGCTGATGTAGTTCTCGCCGTGGAAATCCGCAGGGGTCAGCACCTCTTTGCTGGCGAGGGGATGACCGGCGGGCAGCACGCAAACTTCGTCTAGCGAAAGCAGCTCCGTGCGCTCGGTGCCGGCAGGCGCGGCAAGGGTTTCCGTCAGCCCCAGGTCGTGACGCTGGGCCGACAGCCACTCCTCAAGCAGCGGCGACTCCTGCGGCACGATGGTGAGGCTGACCTCAGGATAGCGGGCCAGAAAGGGCTGCAGCAGCGCTGGCAGGAACGACTGCGAAAAGACGGGCAGGCAGACGATCGACAGCTCCCCCTGGCGAAACTCGCGCAGGCTCTCCGCCGCGCTGACAATTCTGTCCAGCCCGTACCACGAGCGCTGCACTTCCTCAAACAGCCTCAGCCCCTGAACCGTGGGATGCAGCCTGCCGCGCGTGCGTTCAAACAGGGTTAACCCCAGCACTTTTTCGAAGCGCGCCAGCTCGCGGCTGACCGTCGGCTGCGAGGTGTGCAGCATCTGCGCGGCTTCGGTGAGATTGCCGGTCGTCATTACGGCGTGAAAAATCTCGATATGGCGGAGGTTAACGGCGGGCATGTGGCACCTGTGGGCTGAGGATTATCCATATCATTTTTGCATAGACTCACGATAAAACGATATTTTTTATTCTCTTCAGGCTGTGGCGTAATCATAAAAAACGCCATTCCGGAGAAGACCATGCCACGCCCGCTTAACCAGACGGATACCGATTTGAACGCTGACAACCTGCTGCGCCTGCCTGCCGAGTTTGGCTGTCCGGTGTGGGTCTACGACGCGCAGATTGTTCGCGAGAAGATCGCTGCCCTGCATCAGTTTGACGTGGTGCGTTTTGCCCAGAAGGCCTGCTCGAATATTCATATCCTGCGCCTGATGCGCGAGCAGGGGGTGAAGGTGGATTCCGTGTCGCTGGGCGAAATCGAGCGCGCGCTGGCGGCAGGGTATGATCCCAAAACCGACAGCGACGCGATTGTCTTTACCGCCGACCTGATTGACGAGGCTACCCTTGCGCGCGTTCACGAGCTGCAGATCCCGGTCAACGCGGGCTCTGTGGATATGCTGGAACAGCTGGGCCAGGTTTCGCCGGGGCACCGCGTCTGGCTGCGCGTCAACCCGGGCTTTGGCCACGGTCATAGCCAGAAAACCAATACCGGCGGTGAAAACAGCAAGCACGGCATCTGGTATGCCGATCTGCCTGCCGCGCTGGCGGTGCTGCAGCGCTATAGCCTGAAGCTGGTGGGCATTCACATGCACATTGGCTCCGGCGTTGATTACGGCCATCTTGAGCAGGTGTGCGGCGCCATGGTGCGCCAGGTCATGGACTTCGGTCAGGATCTGGAGGCAATCTCCGCCGGCGGCGGGCTGTCTGTTCCTTATCGCGAAGGAGAAGAGGCGATCGATACCGATCACTACTACGGCCTGTGGAGCACCGCGCGCGACAAAATCGCCGCCCATCTGGGCCATCCGGTGAAGCTGGAAATCGAACCGGGCCGTTTCCTGGTGGCAGAGTCCGGCGTGCTGGTGTCGCAGGTGCGCAGCGTGAAGGAGATGGGCAGCCGCCACTTTGTGCTGATTGACGCGGGCTTCAACGACCTGATGCGTCCGTCCATGTACGGCAGCTATCACCACATTACGGCGCTTGCCGCCGACGGTCGTGACCTGACAAACGCCCCGCGCCTTGAGACGGTCGTGGCTGGCCCGCTGTGTGAATCCGGCGACGTGTTTACCCAGCAGGAGGGCGGCAAGGTGGAAACCCGCGCCCTGCCTGAAGTGAAGCCGGGTGATTACCTGGTCCTGCACGATACCGGCGCGTACGGAGCGTCTATGTCGTCTAACTACAACAGCCGCCCGCTGCTGCCGGAAGTGCTGTTCGATAACGGCGTGGCGCGGCTGATTCGCCGTCGCCAGACCATTCAGGAACTGCTGGCTTTAGAACTCATCTGAGTAAAATATGGCCCCGTTGTCACCGAGTCACGCAGGACCAGCGTGCCGGTAAACGGCGGGATCGCCTCCACCGGCTGGTTCTTCGCCAGCCGGATCGCCTGATCGATCGCGGTGACGATCATGCTGTCAATCGGCAGGTAGACGGACGAGAGCGCAGGCTCCAGCCATTTCGCGCTTGGCGCATCGTCGAAACCAAACAGTGAAATATCCTGTGGGATCTTCAGCCCGGCCTGGTGTAACGCTTTGGAGGCGCCCAGCGCCATATCATCGTTACAGGCAAACAGGGCGCTGAACGGAACCTTTTCGGCAATCAGCTCTTTGCACAGCTCGTAGCCCCGCGTCATTCCCGCATCGCCGTACTTAATCCGCCGCTCGTCGAGGCGAATGCCGTGCTTTTCCAGCGCTTTGCGGTAGCCCATCAGGCGCGCTTTGCCGGTCGGGGTGTGGATAGGAACGGTCATGCAGGCGATCTCGCGATGGCCCTGGCTTATCAGATAATCCACCGCTTTGAAGGCGGCATCCTGCTGTTCAAAGAAGACGCAGCGATCCGCCGCCTGGCTGACCTCACGGTTGATCACCACCAGCGGCGTTTGCACGCTGTCGATCAGCTTGATGATCGCCTTTTCGCTCATGTAGCGGGTGTACAGCACGATGGCGTCACACTTGCGGTCGGCCAGCATCTGCACCGCCTGCTCTTCCTGCTCCGGCGCGTCGTGGCCGTCGGTGACGATCAGCTGTTTACCGTGCGTTTCCGTCTGCCGCGAGGCCTGCTGCAGCAGGCGGCCAAAGTAAAAACCGTCGAACGTTGAAACCACCAGACCAATGCTGTTGCTGGTCTGGTTAGCCAGCGAACGCGCAAGAAAGTTGGGGCGATAGCCCAGCTCTTCCATCGCTGCGAACACCTGCTGACGCGTGCTCTCTTTAACCTGACCCGTGCCGTTCAGCACGCGCGAGACGGTGGCCTTCGACACGCCCGCACGCAGTGAGACATCCAGCATTGTTGCCATTCGAAATTCCTGCTTCCACGTTATGGCCTGCAGTTTAACACAGACCTCACGGCGCATAAGCGACGCGGGAAGGGCAAAACCCCATGAGGATCACGCTTTTCAGCAACGATCCGGCGGCGCGGAACAATTGGCTGAAAGTGGTATGCCAAATTGGTCATAAATCGCAATCTGGAATACCTCTGGCGGCGTTGAGAGCTTAATCACAGAACAATTACCGTCATGCAGCTATTTTTGGTATGCCAATAGTATCCGGCTGTACACCTTATTCAATAAAAGCCCTTTTACTGAGGTATTACCCTATGGCATTACAGGAAAAACTGATCGACGCTCTGGGCAGTTTTGCCACCAAATTCAACAGCTATCGCTACATCATGGCGATCAAGTCTGCCTTTATCACCTTAATGCCGGTCATCATCGTTGGGGCATTCTCCGTGCTGATCTCCAACATGGTGCTGGATCCGAAAAACGGCCTCGCGAGCTTTCAGTCGCTGTCGTTTCTCGCCGCGCTAAAGCCGATCACCAGCGCGCTAAACTACGCCACGCTTAACTTTCTTAACATCGGCGCGGTGTTTTTGATCGGCGTGGAGCTTGGGCGCATTAACGGGATCAAATCCCTGTTTCCCGGGCTGCTGGCGGTCATCTGCTTTATCTGCGTTACGCCGACCACGGTAGAAATGCTGGTGGACGGCGAAATGCACGTGGTGAAAGACGTGCTGCTGCGCCAGTTCTCCGATACCCGCAGCCTGTTCCTCGGCATGTTTATCGCCATTCTCTCCGTTGAGGTCTACTGCTGGCTGGAAAACCGCAAAGGGCTGAAGATTAAGATGCCGGATACGGTACCGCCTAACGTGGCGGCGTCGTTCTCGGCGCTGATCCCGGCGATTATCACCACCACCGCGATTGCCACCTTTGGCTTCGTTTTTCACCAGCTCACCGGCATGTATCTCTACGACGCGGTTTACCAGGTAGTGCAGCAGCCGCTGGAGCGCGTGGTGCAAAGCCTGCCGGGTATTCTGCTGCTGATGTTTGTCGCCCAGCTGTTCTGGGTGATCGGCATTCACGGCAACCAGATGATCAAGCCGATCCGCGAGCCGCTGCTGCTGGGGGCGATCACCGTCAACATGAGCGCCTTTGAGCAGGGCAAAGAGGTGCCGAATATCATTACCATGCCGTTCTGGGATGTGTACATGAGCATTGGCGGCTCCGGCCTGACCATCGGGCTGCTGATCGCGGTGATGATTGCCACGAAGCGCAAAGAGATGAAGGAGATCGCCAAGCTCTCCATCGGCCCGGGCCTGTTTAACATTAACGAGCCGGTGATCTTCGGTATGCCAATCATGCTCAATCCGATCCTCGCCATTCCGTTCATCATCACCCCGCTGGTGACCGGATCCATCGGTTACTTCGCCACCGTGACCGGCTTCGCTGGCAAGGCCGTGGTGATGGTGCCGTGGACCACGCCGCCGCTGATTAACGCCTGGCTTTCCACCGCGGGCTCGATGGGGGCGGTTGTTACCCAGCTTGTCTGTATTGTGACGGCGGTGCTGATTTATCTGCCGTTTGTGAAAATTGCCTCACGCCGCGCCGAACAGGCCGCGCTGCAGCAGGCCACCGATAACGCATGAGGATCTGATGAGCACAAAACGGATTACCCTACCGCAGGATTTCATTCTGGGCGCGGCCGCTTCGGCCTGGCAAACCGAAGGCTGGAGCGGCAAAAAGCCGGGGCAGGACTCGTGGATCGACCTCTGGTACAAAAACGATCGTCACGTCTGGCATAACGGCTATGGCCCGGCGGTGGCGACCGATTTTATCAACCGCTTCCGTGAGGACGTGGCCCTGATGAAGCAGGCGGGGCTGACGCATTACCGGACCTCGATCAACTGGTCGCGCTTTTTAACCGACTATGAAAACGTGACGGTGGACGAAGAGTACGCCGCGTACTACGACGCGCTGTTCGACGAAATGCACCGTCAGGGCATTGAGCCGATGATCTGCCTGGAGCATTACGAGCTGCCGGGCGTGCTGCTGGAAACCTACGGCGGCTGGGCGTCGAAGCACGTGGTTGAACTGTTCGTTCGCTATGCGGAAAAAGTCTTTGACCGCTACCATGGAAAAGTGACCCGCTGGTTCAGCTTCAACGAGCCGATTGTGGTCCAGACCCGTGTTTACCTGGACGCGCTGCGCTGGCCGTATGAGCAAAATACCGGCACCTGGATGCAGTGGAACCACCATAAGGTGCTGGCGACGGCAAAGGTCGTGAAGCTGTTCCGTGAGAAGGGGTATGACGGGTCGGTCGGCTGTATTCTCAACCCGGAGGTAACCTATCCGCGCTCGCGCGCGCCGCATGACGTGCGGGCGGCAGAGATCTACGATCTGTTCTATAACCGCGTGTTCCTCGATCCGCTGGTGCACGGACGCTATCCGCAGGAACTCTTTACCCTGCTTGAGAAGCATCAGGTTGAGTGGGATTACACCGCGGACGAGCTGGCGCTTATCGCCGACAATACCGTCGACGAGCTGGGCATCAACCTCTATTACCCGCACCGCGTCAAAGCCCCTTCCCGCGCCTGGCACCCGGAGACGCCCTTCCATCCGGCTTACTATTATGAACCCTTTGAACTGCCGGGGCGGCGGATGAACACTTCGCGCGGCTGGGAGATTTATCCGCGTATCATCTACGACATGGCGATGCGGATTAAACATGACTACCGCAACATCGACTGGTTCGTGGCGGAAAGCGGCATGGGCGTCGAAAACGAAGCGCAGTTTCGCAATCGTGACGGCGTTATCGAGGACACCTACCGGATCGATTTTATCAGCGAGCACCTCTACTACACGCTGCTGGCGCGGGAAGAGGGGGCAAACTGCCACGGCTATATGCTCTGGGCGTTCACGGATAACGTCTCGCCGATGAACGCCTTCAAAAATCGTTACGGATTAATTGAGATCGATCTCGACAACAACCGCGCCAGGCGGGCAAAAAAATCCGCCGCCTGGTTCAGGCAGCTGCGCGACGAACGCGTGCTGAGCCTCAGCGTGGACGATGAATGGAAGTAAGCCTTCTGGTAAAATAGCGCACAAACTGGCCGGGAGGACGCCCGGCCTGCGCATTAACTGAAAAACACAGGTGAAAACGTGGATAAGGCTGTCATCCTGCCGGAAAGAAAACAGTACCAGGAAATTGGCGAGGATTTACGGGCGCAGATTATCCAGGGGCACTATCCCGTGGGATCGCGCCTGCCGCCGGAGCGCAACATCGCCGAGACCTACGGCGTGAGCCGCACTATCGTGCGCGAGGCGCTGCTGATGCTTGAGCTGCAGGGCACGGTGGACATCCGCCAGGGATCGGGCGTCTACGTGATGCGCATTCCTGAGGAACACGAAAATGAGGAAGAGCGTTTCCTCAATAGCGACGTGGGTCCGTTTGAGATCCTACAGGCGCGCCAGCTTCTCGAAAGCAACATCGCCGCCTTTGCCGCCAAAATGGCGACGCGCGCGGATATCGACAACCTGCGCCGGATCGTTGAGCAGGAGCAGCGGGCGATTGCCGCCGACGACCACAGCCAGGATAACAATAAGATGTTCCACCTGGTGCTGGCGGGGGCGACGCAAAACCAGATGCTGCTGGCGACGGTTGAGAGCGTCTGGCATCACATGGACAGCAGCCCGCTGTGGCAGCAGTTCAACGTCCACATTGCCAGCCGGGCGTATCGCCTCAAATGGCTGGGCGACCGGCAGACCATTCTTGCCGCGCTGCGCCGCCGCGACGTCATGGGCGCGTGGCAGGCGATGTTCCAGCATCTTGAAAACGTGAAGAAAAGCCTGCTCGAGCTGTCGGATGAAGATGCGCCAGACTTCGACGGCTATCTTTTTGAGTCCGTTCCTGTGTTTCAGGGAAAACTGATGTGAACATTCTGCCGCTTCACGCCGCGCCGCAGTTTGCGGAACAGGTTATCGACTGGATCTGGCGGGCCTTTGGCGACGGGCTGCCGCGTGAATTTTTCCAGAGCGTTATCGATCACAGCCAGACGCCGGACGCGCTGCCGATGACCTTCGTGGCCGTTGAGGGCGAACGGCTCCTCGGCACCGTGGGGCTATGGCGCTGCGATCTCATTACGCGTCAGGATCTCTATCCGTGGCTCGCCGCGCTGTACGTGGACGAGGCGGCGCGAGGAAAAGGGCTGGCGGGGACGCTTCAGCAGCATGTCATTGCGTATGCCGCGCGGGCCGGATACGCCGAGCTGCATCTGTGGTCCGCCTGCCGCGACTTCTACGAGCGTTACGGCTGGCGGTACATCGGCGATGCGCTGGAATACCCGAACACCAGGGTTCATCTTTATCGTTATTCGCTCTGCGCCTCGGCAAGCGACACCACGGAGTGACGGCGCACCAGCGTCGGGCTAAACAGATGGGTGATCTCCGGCGGCTGGCGCTGTTCAGCCAGCGCCAGCGCCAGCTCTGCGGCCTGCGTCGCCATGGTCACGATCGGATAACGCACCGTCGTCAGGCGAGGGCGCACGTAGCGTGAGATCAGTACGTCATCAAAGCCAATCAGCGAAATTTCCGCTGGCACCTCGATGCCGTTGTCGTTCATCACCCCCATCGCACCGGCGGCCATGGAGTCGTTATAGCTCGCCACCGCGGTGAAATTACGCCCGCGGCCTAACAGCTGGGTCATCGCCTGCTCACCGCCGCTTTCGTCGGGCTCGCCGTAGGCCACCAGCCGGTCGTTGCACGGCAGTCCGTTTTCGCGCAGCGCGTCGTAATAGCCCTGCAGGCGATCTTCCGCATCGGAAATAGGGTGGTTAGAGCAGAGATAACCAATGCGGGTATGCCCCTGCTGGATCAGGTGGCGGGTTGCCAGCCACGCGCCGTAGCGGTCGTCGAGGGCTACGCAGCGTTTTTCAAAACCGGGAATAATGCGGTTGATAATCACCATGCCGGGGATCTGCTTCATCAGATGGATCAGTTCGGCATCGGGGATCATCTTGGCATGCACAACCAGCGCGGCGCACCGGTGGCGGATCAGCTGCTCTATAGCCTGGCGTTCTTTTTGTTCGTTGTGATAGCCATTGCCGATCAGTAAAAAATTGCCCGTCTGGTATGACACCTGTTCTACGGCTTTTACCATCGCGCCAAAAAACGGGTCAGACACATCGCCCACCACCAGCCCGATGGTCTCGGTCGACTGCTGCGCCAACGCGCGCGCGTTGGCGTTGGGGTGATAATTCAGGTTTTCCATGGCGTCCTGCACGGCCTGGCGCGATGCGTCGCTGGCCTTGGGGGAGTGGTTAATCACCCGGGAAACGGTCGCGACGGAAACACCTGCCAGACGCGCCACATCCTTAATTGTCGCCATTAAATACCTTCTTATTTGGGGTAAGCGTTTACACACTAACTAGTGTTGCGGAAAAGCGGCGAGCATTCAAGGGGAGCGGGGTAACACCCTCAACAAACGTGACGCAGAACACCCCGGCCGGTGTAATCGTTACACGGGCAGTCATGTCAGAATAATGTCAATCCGAACCTTTAGTTACACTTTGCCTCAGGCTGTTGCGATTGTCCGATGGCTAAGACCGCGATGGGATTGATAAAGTCGTGATCCCAGAGGTATTGATTGGTGAGAATTCTTAGTACGGTTTCGTACTCATTTCTTGCACCAGCCTGCGCGGATGCGCAGGTTTTTTTTCGCCTCAATTTTGCTGTCGCTCCCTCCCGACTTCTCGTGTAATCTGCCACCATTGAATAACCCTCCACACTGGCTGGCAAAGGGAGTTGAAATGCTTTTTGGGTTCTTCCGTACACTGTTTCGTATCCTCTTTCGCATCCGCGTCACTGGCGATACCCGGTCGCTCTCCGGCGAGCGCGTTCTCATCACGCCAAACCACGTTTCTTTCATTGACGGCATATTGCTGGCGCTGTTTCTGCCCGTGCGGCCCGTATTTGCCGTCTACAGTTCCATTAGCGAAAAATGGTACATGCGCAGGCTGGCGCCGCTGATTGATTTCGTGCCGCTCGACCCCACCAAACCGATGATGATCAAACATCTGGTGCGGCTGGTGGAGCAGGGCCGTCCGGTGGTCATTTTCCCGGAAGGGCGCATTTCGGTGACGGGCTCGCTGATGAAAATCTACGACGGCGCGGGGTTTGTGGCGGCGAAGTCAAAAGCCACCGTGGTGCCGCTACGTATTGAAGGCGCCGAGCTTACGCATTTCAGCCGCCTGAAAGGGCTGGTTAAACAGCGTCTGTTCCCCAAAATTACTCTGCATATTCTGCCACCCACTACGTTACCGATGCCAGAGGCCCCCCGGGCGCGGGATCGCCGCAAAATCGCCGGTGAAATGCTGCACCAGATTATGATGGAAGCGCGTATGGCCGTTCGTCCGCGCGAAACATTGTACGAATCTTTGCTGTCGGCGCAGTATCGCTATGGTGCCAGGAAAAACTGCATTGAAGACATCAACTTTACGCCGGATACCTACCGCAAGCTGTTGACCAAAACGCTGTTTGTGGGCCGTATTCTGGAGAAGTACAGCAGGCAGGGTGAGAAAATTGGCCTGATGCTGCCGAACGCGGGCATCAGCGCGGCGGTGATTTTCGGCGCCGTTTCTCGCGGACGTATACCGGCGATGATGAACTACACGGCAGGCGTGAAGGGGCTGACCAGCGCCATCACCGCGGCGCAAATCAACACCGTGTTTACCTCCCGCCAGTTCCTCGATAAAGGCAAGCTGTGGCATCTGCCAGAGCAGCTGACGCAGGTGCGCTGGGTATTTCTGGAAGATTTGAAGGCCGACGTCACCACGGGCGACAAGCTGTGGATTTTTGCTCACCTGCTCGCGCCGCGCCTGGCGCAGGTGAAACAGCGGCCGGAAGACGACGCGATTATCCTCTTCACGTCGGGTTCGGAAGGAAACCCGAAAGGCGTGGTTCACAGCCACAAGAGTATTCTGGCGAACGTCGAGCAGATTAAAACCATCGCTGACTTTACCGCCAATGACCGCTTTATGTCGGCGCTGCCGCTGTTCCACTCTTTTGGTCTGACCGTCGGCCTCTTTACGCCGCTGCTGACCGGCGCTGAAGTGTTCCTCTATCCAAGCCCGCTGCACTACCGCATCGTGCCGGAGCTGGTCTACGACCGTAACTGTACCGTGCTGTTCGGTACCTCGACTTTCCTGGGGCACTACGCGCGCTTCGCCAATCCGTATGACTTCTTCCGCGTGCGCTACGTGGTTGCCGGTGCAGAAAAACTGCAGGACAGCACGCGCCAGATTTGGCAGGACAAATTTGGCCTGCGCATTCTGGAGGGCTATGGCGTCACCGAATGCGCGCCGGTGGTCTCAATCAACGTGCCGATGGCGGCGAAGCCGGGCACCGTTGGCCGCATTCTTCCGGGCATGGATGCACGCCTTCTGTCGGTGCCGGGCATTGAGGACGGTGGACGGCTGCAGCTGAAGGGGCCTAACGTGATGAACGGCTATTTGCGCGTGGAGAACCCCGGCGTGCTGGAAGCGCCAACGGCGGAAAATATCAATGGAGAGAATGAGACCGGCTGGTACGACACCGGGGATATCGTTCGCTTCGACGAGCAGGGCTTTGTGCAAATCCAGGGGCGCGCTAAACGCTTTGCGAAAATCGCGGGGGAAATGGTTTCTCTCGAAATGGTCGAGCAGCTGGCCACCGCGGTGTCTGCCGACAAGCTTCACGCGACGGTCGTCAGGAGCGATGCCAGTAAAGGCGAGGCCTTAGTGCTCTTTACCACGGACAGCGAGCTTAAGCGTGAGCAGTTGCTTAAGCATGCCCGCGAGCACGGTATTCCCGAACTGGCGGTGCCGCGTGATATTCGCTACCTCAAGCAGCTCCCCGTACTGGGCAGCGGCAAGCCTGATTTCGTCACCCTGAAAGGCATAGTTGAAGAGGCGGAGCAGCAAAATGCGTGAGTCAGTGCACACTAACCCATCTCTCTGGTCGAAGGGCATGATGGCGGTTATTGCCGCCCAGTTTCTTTCTGCCTTTGGTGATAACGCCCTGCTGTTTGCCACCCTGGCGTTACTGAAGGCCGAGTTTTATCCGGACTGGAGCCAGCCGATCCTGCAGATGGTGTTTGTGGGTGCTTACATTATTTTCGCGCCGTTTGTGGGGCAGGTTGCTGACGGTTTTCCGAAAGGCCGGGTCATGATGTTTGCCAACGGTCTCAAGCTGCTGGGGGCCGCGAGTATCTGCTTTGGCATCAACCCGTTTATCGGCTACACGCTGGTGGGGATCGGCGCGGCCGCCTACTCTCCGGCGAAGTACGGCATTCTGGGTGAGCTAACGACTGGCGATAAGCTGGTGAAGGCCAACGGCCTGATGGAATCCTCAACCATTGCCGCGATCCTGATTGGCTCCGTCGCAGGCGGGGTACTGGCGGACTGGCACGTCCTTGCTGCACTGGGCGTCTGCGCCGTGGTATACGGCGGGGCGGTTGTTGCTAACCTGTTTATTCCCAAACTGCCGGTGGCGCGTCCGGGGCAGTCCTGGCGTTTTAAACCGATGACCGGCAGCTTTTTTAACGCCTGCCGCGTGCTGTGGCGCAACGGTGAAACGCGCTTCTCGCTGATGGGAACCAGCATGTTCTGGGGCGCGGGCGTGACGCTGCGTTTCCTGCTGGTGCTGTGGGTGCCGGTGGCGCTGGGCATCACGGACAACGCCACGCCGACCTACCTGAATGCGATGGTTGCCATCGGGATTGTCGTAGGCGCGGGGGCTGCGGCGAAACTGGTAACGCTTGAAACGGTTGCGCGCTGTATGCCAGCGGGTATTTTGATCGGCGTTGGCGTGCTGTTCTTTTCCCTCCAGCACGCGCTCCTGCCCGCGTACGCGCTGCTGATCCTGATTGGTATTCTGGGCGGCTTCTTCGTGGTGCCGCTAAATGCGCTTTTACAGGAGCGAGGAAAACAGACCGTGGGGGCAGGAAATGCTATTGCCGTGCAAAACCTCGGCGAAAACATGGCGATGCTGCTGATGCTGGGGCTTTACTCGCTGGCGGTCAAAGTGGGCTTGCCTGTGGTCGGCATTGGCGTCGGGTTTGGCGCGCTGTTCGCGCTGGCGATTACCGGGCTGTGGGTCTGGCAGCGTCGTCGTTGATAAGTGCGGCCTGATGCCCTCACCCCGGCCCTTATGTCTTGATCTTCTCCGTTCCGGCGGAGAAGATCCCCGACTGATCAT
>CAMKZP010000015.1 GCA_946477805.1 uncultured Enterobacter sp. | reverse complement strand
CCCATGATCAGCGCCAGGCTGCCGAGCGTGCCGCCGACACCGGCTTTAATGGAGCTAATAACTTTAACCAGCGGCATTCCCTGCATCAAACCGACTGCAAGCGCCACCAGAACCAGAGCGATAAATCCGTTCAGTTTGAAACGGATCATCAGGAGCAGCAATAACATAACACCGATAGCGACGATGACTAATGGCATGATTTACCTGGCCTTTGAATTGTTATGGGTAACGTCATTGTTTCGATGACAAATTCCAATTGTCCCAACTGGGAACAGAGCGATAACGGCACTTATACTGATGCCTGCGAAACCGTTAAGTTTAGTCGGCTGTTATAGGGGTGTTGAGTGCCCACGAGAATGATACGGGTAACATGATGTGATTGAGAATCACCCAGGGGAGCAAAATTTGAATTATGAGACGCAGGTCAACATATAGAGGGGAGGTAAAGGCAAAACGGCAACGCATGTTGCCGTTTTGAGTGTTTGTTCGCTCTGCCCGTGGGAGAGGGGCAGGGTGAGGGCATCAAACCGCACTGTCTCCGTAGGCCCGGTAAGCGCAGCGCCACCGGGCAATACAGACGGGCAGTGAATCAGTAGTAGGAGTGCTCGCCGCGCTGGTGCTCGGTCAGATCGCGCACGCCTTTCAGCTCCGGGAATTCGTTCAGCAGCTGCTTTTCGATCCCTTCTTTCAGGGTCACGTCGACCATTGAGCAGCCGTTGCAGCCGCCGCCGAACTGCAGGATAGCCAGACCGTCTTCCGTGATTTCCATCAGCGTAACGCGGCCGCCGTGGCCCGCCAGCTGCGGGTTGATCTGCGACTGCAGCAGATACTCAACGCGCTCCATCAGCGGAGCATCTTCAGAGACTTTACGCATTTTCGCGTTCGGCGCTTTCAGGGTCAGCTGAGACCCAAGCTGATCGGTAACGAAGTCGATCTCCGCATCGTCAAGATACGGCGCGCTCAGCTCATCAACGTAGGCGGTGAGCTGTTCAAATTTAAGGGCAGTGTCGGTTGCTTCCACAGCGTCCGGAGGACAATAAGAGACACCACATTCTGCATTCGGAGTGCCTGGATTGATCACAAACACGCGGATCTGCGTCCCTTCTTCCTGATTTGCCAGCAGTTTGGCAAAGTGCGCTTGTGCAGAATCGGAAATACGGATCATAGCTTTGGCCTAATAGTTGACTAAATTACCTGGGTATAATAATACGCCCATTGAAGAAGGGCTACAAGGTACGGCACAAACACCATACCTGAACCGACGCCGCGCCGCTTCGCAAAAGCAGTCGGGAAAGCTCAGCCACGGTACTGCCCGTTGTGACGACATCATCCACGATGGCGATATGGAGACCCTTAACCGGTAATTCAAGGCGAAAGGCATTTTTCAGGTTTCTTTTGCGAAGCCGGGCGTTCAGCTGATGCTGTATCGCCGTTGCCTTCACGCGGGTGAGCGCCGCGGGCGGGTAGCTGCACCCCAGCCAGCGGGCGAGCGGGCGGCAGAGCAGGTCACTCTGGTTATAGCCGCGTCGCCACTGTCGGCGGCGAAAGAGCGGGACATTCACGATGGTGTCGACCCGCGGCAGCGCGCGCGTGCGCCGTGCCTGCAAAACCGCCAGCAGGAGCAGGCGGGCAAGCGGCTGCGCCAGTACGCTCTGCCCGGAAAACTTCAGCCGGTGAATAAGGCCGCTCAGCGGCGGAAGATAATCATCAACCGCCACCAGCGCCCCCCAGGGCGGCGATTTTTTCAGGCAGCGGCCGCAGGGGATCGTGCGGCTGACCGCCGGTAAACCGCACTGCGGGCATCGGGCGATACGGCCCTCCAGCGAGCGCGTGCAGACGGAGCAGAACCCCCATCCGCTCAGCGCAAGCGGCATTCGGCATAGCCAGCACAAGCCGGGCACTGTTAGCATGTGCAACCTCCATATTAAAAAGAGAACAGTAACTGATGAAGACGCTGTGGTGGCAGACCGTCGGGACGGGAAATTGTCATCTTGTGCTGCTGCACGGATGGGGACTGAATGCCGAAGTGTGGCATTGCATAAGCGAGGAACTCGCCTCGCATTTTACCCTGCACCTGGTGGATCTACCGGGATTTGGCCGTAGCCGCGGGTATGGCGCAATGACCCTCGACGAAATGGCGCAGCAGGTTCTGGACGCTGCGCCGCAGCAGGCCGTCTGGCTCGGCTGGAGCCTGGGTGGGCTGGTGGCGAGTAAAATTGCGCTGGAAAACCCCGAGCGCGTGCAGGCGCTGGTTACCGTGGCGTCATCGCCCTGCTTCAGCGCGCGGGAGGCGTGGCCGGGCATCAAGCCTGAAGTGCTGGCCGGTTTCCAACAGCAGCTGACCGACGATTTTCAGCGCACGGTTGAGCGCTTCCTCGCGCTGCAGACCATGGGGACAGAGACGGCTCGCCAGGATGCGCGCACGCTGAAACAGACGGTACTCTCCCTGCCGATGCCGGACGTTAAAGTGCTGAACGGGGGGCTGGAGATCCTGAAAACGGTCGATCTGCGCGAATCACTGGCCTCGCTGATGATGCCGCATCTGCGCATCTACGGCTATCTTGACGGGCTGGTCCCGCGCAGGGTGGTTCCGCTGCTGGATGAACTGTGGCCCGAGAGCGAATCCCTGGTCATTGCCAAAGCGGCGCACGCGCCGTTTATCTCTCACCCCGCTGAGTTTTGTTCCGCGCTCATTGCATTAAGTCATCGTTTAATCTGATTATTATCTCTCCAGCCTGGAAAAAGTGACGCACCGCAACAATACTCAATATATCGTTGCGGTTGTTCAGCAGACGATGATCAAAACAACAATCTAAGGAGAGTCATGGCTATGAAACTTGTCACAGGTATTGTTACATCTCTGGTTATTGGGTCACTGTCATTCGGCGCGTTGGCTGCAGAAGAGCTGGCAAAAGATAAAGTCAAAGAGATGAATCTGACCAAAGTCGGTGATATCTCCACCTCTGATACCACCGCTCCGATGGACGCGAAGCGCGAACTGTCCAAAAAGGCGGATGAGCTGGGCGGGAAATACTACGTGATCACCAGCGCGGATAAATACACGAAAGACGTGCGCGCCACCGCGGAAGTGTATAAGTAATACGATAAAGCCGGGCAGCGTTGCCCGGCTTTGTTAACGCAGCGCCCACCACTCTCTGAGGCAGGCTTTTCCTTCCGGGCAGCTTTTACAGCTTCCCGACAGGCATCCGTCCGCATCCTCCTGAATACGCACGGCTTTTCCCATGGCTTCCAGCCTTTCCAGCATGGCATCGATCATCGGCTGCGGCGTGTGCAGGCTGCGGCTCAGCTGTTTTGCCTCCATCCGCCCCTGTAGCGCCAGTAAATCACGAACCTGAATCAACGATGCCATCTGTATGCCCCTTAGTGACAGTCACCTGCCGGGCTGTCGCAGCAGGTGGTCGGCGTTTTACGCGTGGCCAGCAGGTTGATATCCACGCGGCTGCGGGCCCGGCGGAGCAGGCCAATCACGATAACGTTGAACAGGATCACCGCCAGTATGCAGACCAGGCTGTAACGCGGGTGCTGGCTGAAGTTTACGGTTTGATAGAAGACCGTCGACAGTGAATAGGCGATGTTTAGCCCCCACAGGATCGAGAAGCCCATCCAGCCGCGGCTCGACTCGCGGGCAATTGCCCCCATTACCGAAATGCACGGAATGTAGAGCAGCACGAAAATCAGGTAGCTGTAAGCAGCAGAGGCGCTGCCGAATTTCTCGCTCATCACGCCCATCGCGCCCGTTGCCATTTCGCCGTCGCCTTTGCTGGCTTCGATCGGGTTTGCCAGCACGCTCAGGCTAAAGGTGTCTTTCAGGCTCTGCCAGGTCTCTTCTACCGCGCCCAGCAGTTCGTCGCCCAGGCTAAACTCTGCCGGATTAAAGTCTTGCTCCTGAATGTTCTCGGCGGTGTAGAGCGTGTTCAGCGTCCCGACGACCACCTCTTTCGCCATCGCGCCCGTAAACAGGCCGACGGTTGCCTGCCAGTTATCGTCTTGCACCCCGATAGGCTTAAAGACGGGCGTGATCGCGCGGCTGACCGAGGCGAGTGCGGAGTCGTTAATATTGTCTGCCGCCTGGCCGCTCAGGGTGAAGCTGTTGAGCGCGCTCAGGAAAATGCTGACGATGACAATCACCTTACCGGCACGCAGAACGAAGCCTTTCAGACGCTGCCAGGTCTGGATAATCAGGCTTTTGAGGTGCGGCACGTGGTAGACCGGCAGTTCCATCACAAACGGCGAGGCTTCGCCGCGCATGATGGTGTGTTTCAGCATCAGACCGGTCAGGATGGCCATCACGATGCCCAGCACGTACAGCGAGAATACCGCCAGCGCGCCCTGCTGGCCGAAGAAGGCGGCCGCAAAGACCGCGAAGATGGCCAGACGCGCGCCGCAGGACATAAACGGCGCCATCATAATGGTCATCAGGCGCTCGCGCGGCGCATCCAGTGTGCGCGCCCCCATCACAGACGGCACGTTACAGCCGAAGCCGACAATCAGCGGCACGAAGGATTTGCCCGGCAGCCCCAGCGCCTGCATCAGGCGGTCCATCACGAAGGCCGCGCGCGCCATGTAGCCGGAGTCTTCCAGGAAGGAGAGGAACAGGTACATCATGCCAATCTGCGGCACCAGCGGCAGAACGGTATTAATACCCCCGCCGATCCCCTGGGCGAGGAAGATGGTCAGCCACTCCGGGAAGTGCAGGGTGTAGCCCAGCCACTGAATGCCGTGCACGAAAATCGCCACCGAACCGGCGTCAAACACGGGCTGGAGCGCGCCGCCGATGTTAATGGCGAGCAGGAACATCAGGTACATCACCAGCAAGAACACCGGTAAACCGAGAAAACGGTTGAGCACGATTTTGTCCACGGCGGCGGTAAAGCGGCTCGGCTCCGCCGTCAGAGCGTTGCTGACCACGTCGCAGGTAGCGGCAATGGCCTGATAGCGCGCATCCGCGATGTGCAGCGCGGGGTCGTCCAGCTCGCGGCTCAGGCGCGCCAGCGCAACGTCGAGTTTGTCTGCCGCATCACCGGCACAGGCGCGGCTGTAGATATCGCCCTCCAGCATCTGCAGGCCGAGCCACTGACGCTGTCTGGCAGGCATGGACTTGTCCATCTCCTGCGCCAGCAGGCTGGCTTCGCGCAGCAGCGGCTGGGCGTAGTGCACCAGCTCAACGTCGGCATTGCCCGCGTGGCGGTCAATTGCCAGCTTCAGGGCATCAATACCGCGGGCGCGGGTAGAGACCAGCGGCACCACCGGGCACCCCAGACGAGCGGAGAGGGCGTCGACGTCGATGCGCATTTTCTGCTTCTCTGCGATGTCGAGCATATTGAGCGCCACGATGCAGGGAATACCGAGCTCAAGCAGCTGCAGGGTGAGATACAGATTTCGCTCAAGGTTAGAGGCGTCCACCACGTTAATTAATAAATCCGCGTCGCCGCTCAAAATATAGTGGCAGGCAATCTGCTCATCGAGAGAGGTTTGGGAGGAAATGGTGGTGAGTGAATAGGTGCCGGGCAGGTCGACAAGGGTGACCTGATTGTCGGTTGTCGTGAACTGACCTTCTTTGCGTTCAACCGTCACGCCTGCCCAGTTTCCCACGCGCTGGCGTGCGCCGGTGAGCTGATTAAATAAGGTTGTCTTGCCGGAATTAGGATTGCCAATTAAGCCAATAGTTAATTTTTTCATTGTAATAGACTCGCTGAGCCGCTGGCGTGTTATTGGGATAAAGCTTCGACTTCAATTAACGCGAGGTCTTTCTTGCGCAGTACCAGATTCACGCGTCGGGTTTCGATATGAACGGGATCGCCTAACGGGGCAACGCGCACGACCTGGAAGGATGAGCCGGGCAGCATGCCCAGCGACAACAGCTTCTGCCGGTAGGCCGGGCTAATTTCACGGGTAAAACCGGTAATTTTCCATGCACTGTCTGGAGTGAATTGCATAGCGCCTGATTCCACGAGAGGTTAAATAATCTACACCACGATGATAATGAGAATAGTTTTTATCAGCAATAATAAAACTGTGACGGAATGTTGTTAGCGGTATTAATTTGCGGCCGGTTTGACCTTGCTCAATATTTGCGGAATTGAGGTGAAAATAAAAAGAGGGGTATTTGTTAATGGGGTGATAATTAGCGGTTTAAATATGGATATGCAATCGGTTTCATATATAACGGTATTATTTTTCCCCTCACCCCAGCCTTCTCCCCAAAGGGGCGAGGGGGAAAAGACCGCACCGTACAGTCCCCTCTCCCCTATGGGGAGAGGGTTAGGGTGAGGGGCAAATTTATAACGTTAGCGTTTTTTACCCATCGCCGCCGCCAGCGCATCCATCATCGCGCTGTTGCCCGCCGGCTGGGCCTCACGCCCGCGCGGTTTAGCGGCTTTTGCGGCCGGACGCTGCTGCTCGCGCCCGCCGCCGTTGCCGCCGCGGCGGGCGTTGGTTTCACCGGGCTGCTCGTCCAGACGCATAGTTAACGCGATGCGCTTGCGCTGTAGATCTACCTCCAGCACTTTCACCTTCACGATGTCGCCCGCTTTAACCACGGTGTGCGGGTCTTCAACGAACTTGTCGGCAAGGGAGGAGATATGGACCAGGCCGTCCTGGTGCACGCCGATATCGACAAACGCGCCAAAGTTGGTGACGTTAGTGACCGCGCCTTCCAGCACCATGCCCGGCAGCAGATCGTTCATAGTCTCCACGCCGTCGGCAAAGGTGGCGGTTTTAAACTCAGGACGCGGATCGCGGCCCGGCTTTTCCAGCTCCTTGATGATATCGGTCACCGTAGGCACGCCAAACTGCTCGTCGGTGAAATCTGACGCCTTCAGGCTGCGCAGCGCGCTGCTGTCGCCCATCAGGTCTTTCAGCGCCTGCTCGGTCGCGGCCAGAATACGCTCCACCACAGGATAGGCTTCCGGGTGAACGGTAGACGCATCCAGCGGGTTATCGCCGTGGTTGATGCGCAGGAAGCCCGCGCACTGCTCAAAGGCTTTCGGCCCAAGACGGCTCACCTTCAGCAGCTGCTGACGGTTCTGGAACTGGCCGTTCTCATCGCGCCAGGCGACGATGTTCTGCGCCATCATGCGGGTCAGGCCCGCCACGCGGGTCAGCAGGGGAACGGAGGCGGTGTTCAGGTCTACGCCAACGGCGTTTACGCAGTCTTCCACTACCGCATCCAGCTTGCGCGCCAGCTGCGTCTGGCTGACGTCGTGCTGATACTGGCCCACGCCGATAGATTTCGGATCGATTTTCACCAGCTCCGCCAGCGGATCCTGCAGGCGACGGGCGATAGAGACCGCGCCGCGCAGGGAGACGTCCAGGTCCGGGAACTCCTGCGCCGCCAGCTCGGAGGCGGAATAAACGGATGCGCCCGCTTCGCTGACGATCACTTTCTGCGCCGTCACTTTCGGGAACTGCTTCTGCACGTCCAGATAGAAACGCTCGGTTTCACGGGACGCCGTACCGTTGCCGATGGCGACCAGCTCAACGTTATATTTTTCACACAGCGCCGCGACCGCGACGGCTGCCTTCGCCGCCTGGCCGGTGTGGGGGTAGATGGTGTCGGTCGCGACCAGCTTGCCGGTGCCGTCAACCACGGCCACCTTCACGCCGGTACGCAGGCCCGGATCGAGACCCATCGTGGCGCGCAGGCCCGCAGGAGCGGCCATCAGCAGGTCGTGCAGGTTGCGGGCGAACACATTGATCGCTTCGTCTTCGGCGCGCTCGCGCACGGTGCCCATCAGCTCGGTTTCGAGGTGCATCAGCACCTTGATGCGCCAGGTCCAGCTCACCACGCCCTTACGCCAGCCGTCTGCCGGAGCGTTGTTCAGGCGCAGGCCGAGGTGGTCGGTGATGATCTGCTCGCAGTGGCTCTCTTTCGGCGGCTCGTCAAACTGCGGGTCAGCGTTCAGGGAGAGCTGCAGCACGCCCTCGTTGCGGCCGCGGAACATCGCCAGCGCGCGGTGAGAAGGGGCGGTAGAGATAGGTTCATGGTGATCGAAGTAGTCGCGGAATTTCGCCCCTTCTTCCTCTTTGCCTGCCACTACGGTAGAGACGATATGGGCATTCTTCCACAGATAGTCACGCACTTTGGCGAGCAGGGCGGCGTCTTCGGCGAAGCGCTCCATCAGGATGTAGCGGGCGCCATCCAGCGCGGCTTTGGTATCTGCCACACCCTTGTCGGCGTCGATAAATCTGGCGGCTTCGGTTTCCGGGTCGTGAGACGGCGCGGTCCACAGCAGATCGGCCAGCGGCTCAAGGCCAGCTTCAATCGCAATCTGCCCGCGCGTGCGGCGCTTCGGCTTATACGGCAGATAGAGATCTTCTAATTCGGTTTTGCTCAGGGTGCCATTGATGGCGTTTTCCAGCTCGCTGGTCAGCTTGCCCTGTTCGCCAATGGATTTGAGGATCGCCTGACGTCGGTCTTCCAGCTCGCGCAGGTAGCCCAGGCGGGTCTCCAGGTTACGCAGCTGCGTGTCATCAAGACCACCGGTGACTTCCTTACGATAGCGTGCAATAAACGGCACGGTGTTCCCTTCATCAAGCAGGCGAACGGCAGCTTCTACCTGTTCGGCTCTGGCCTGAATATCACCCGCAATAATGCGGCAGAGCGAATCTTTCATCATGGCTTTATCATCTGTTGAGTCGAAAAATCAGGGGATAGTTATACGGGCTGACACGGCAAAATGCCAGCCGGGGAGGGCGCTCTCGGACTATTTAACGTACGCGATTTCGTTCACGTACCAGCTCGCTTCGCCGGACGGGGTCTGGACGACGGCCAAATCGCCGACTTCCTTTTTCAGCAGCGCGCGGGCCATTGGCGAATCGATAGAGATGTAATCCTTACGACCAAAAATTTCATCGTAGCCGACAATGCGAAAGCGCAGGGTGTTGCCGTCGTCGTTTTCGATCTCCACCCAGGCACCGAAGAACACTTTGCCCTCCTGCTGCGGGGAGTAATCGACAATTTTCAGGTTCTCCAGGCATTTCGTCAGATAGCGCACCCGGCGGTCGATTTCCCGCAGCCGCTTTTTATTGTACTGATAGTCCGCATTTTCGCTGCGATCGCCCAGGCTCGCCGCCCAGGTGACCTTTTTGGTCACTTCGGGGCGCTCCTCGCGCCACAGGTAATCCATCTCTTTTTTGAGCTTTTCGTACCCTTCGCGGGTGATCAGGGGCGTTTTCATGGTAAAGCCTTTGCTGCCGGTTCCGTGTTACGCACATTACGTACCACACAGTGTAACAGACAGGATTAATAATGAGTTATGTGATGAAATAAGCAGATAAGCTGCTGTTAAATATGCTTTGTAACAATTTCGACTAGAATTTATACCAGAATTTGCTGGTCGAATACGTGCACTTTTTTAGAATACGCTGTTACAAAGACTATCCGAACCTTTGGGAGTACACACAATGCAAGAGAACTACAAAATTCTGGTCGTGGATGACGACATGCGCCTGCGCGCGCTGCTTGAGCGTTATCTGACCGAGCAGGGCTTCCAGGTTCGTAGCGTCGCGAACGCTGAGCAGATGGATCGTCTGCTGACCCGTGAATCTTTCCACCTGATGGTGCTCGATCTGATGCTGCCCGGCGAAGACGGGCTTTCCATCTGCCGCCGTCTGCGCAGCCAGAGCAACCCGATGCCGATCATTATGGTGACGGCGAAGGGCGAAGAGGTTGACCGTATCGTGGGCCTCGAAATCGGCGCGGACGACTACATTCCAAAACCGTTTAACCCGCGTGAGCTGCTGGCGCGCATTCGCGCCGTGCTGCGTCGTCAGGCGAACGAGCTGCCGGGCGCGCCGTCGCAGGAAGAAGCGGTCATTGCATTCGGTAAGTTCAAGCTGAACCTCGGCACCCGCGAGATGTTCCGTGAAGATGAGCCTATGCCGCTCACCAGCGGCGAGTTCGCGGTACTGAAAGCGCTGGTCAGCCACCCGCGCGAGCCGCTCTCCCGCGACAAGCTGATGAACCTGGCGCGCGGTCGTGAATACTCCGCAATGGAACGTTCCATCGACGTGCAGATTTCCCGTCTGCGCCGCATGGTGGAAGAAGATCCGGCGCATCCTCGTTATATTCAGACCGTGTGGGGTCTGGGCTACGTATTTGTCCCGGACGGCTCTAAAGCATGAGGCGAATGCGCTTCTCGCCGCGAAGCTCGTTTGCCCGTACCCTGCTGCTGATCGTCACCCTGCTGTTCGTCAGCCTGGTGACGACCTACCTGGTCGTGCTGAACTTTGCGATCCTGCCCAGCCTCCAGCAGTTTAATAAGGTCCTGGCATACGAGGTCCGTATGCTGATGACCGACAAGCTGCAGCTGGAGGACGGCACGCAGCTGGTTGTTCCCCCGGCGTTTCGCCGCGAAATCTACCGCGAGCTGGGCATATCGCTCTACTCGAATGAAGCGGCGGAAGACGCGGGCCTGCGCTGGGCGCAGCACTATGAATTCCTGAGCCAGCAGATGGCGCAGCAGCTGGGTGGCCCAACGGAAGTGCGCGTTGAGGTCAACAAAAGCTCGCCTGTCGTCTGGCTGAAAACCTGGCTCTCCCCCAACATCTGGGTGCGCGTTCCGCTCACCGAAATCCACCAGGGCGACTTCTCGCCGCTGTTCCGCTACACCCTTGCCATCATGCTGCTGGCGATAGGGGGCGCGTGGCTGTTTATTCGTATTCAGAACCGACCGCTGGTCGACCTGGAGCACGCAGCGCTGCAGGTCGGTAAAGGGATCATTCCGCCGCCGCTGCGCGAGTATGGCGCGTCTGAAGTGCGCTCGGTAACGCGCGCCTTCAACCATATGGCGGCGGGCGTGAAGCAGCTGGCGGATGACCGTACGCTGCTGATGGCGGGCGTCAGCCATGACCTGCGCACGCCGCTGACGCGTATCCGCCTGGCGACGGAGATGATGGGCGAAGAGGACGGTTACCTCGCCGAGTCCATTAACAAGGACATCGAAGAGTGTAATGCCATCATCGAGCAGTTCATCGACTACCTGCGCACCGGGCAGGAGATGCCAATGGAGAAGGCCGACCTGAACGCGGTGCTGGGAGAGGTGGTTGCGGCAGAAAGCGGCTACGAGCGCGAGATAGAGACCGACCTACAGGTCGGGGAAATTCAGGTGCGTATGCACCCACTCTCCATTAAACGCGCCGTGGCTAATATGGTGGTTAACGCGGCCCGCTACGGTAACGGCTGGATCAAAGTCAGCAGCGGGTCTGAGCTCAACCGCGCCTGGTTCCAGGTGGAAGACGATGGCCCGGGCATCAAGCCCGAGCAGCGCAAGCATCTGTTCCAGCCGTTTGTGCGCGGCGACAGCGCGCGCAGCACCAGCGGAACCGGCTTAGGCCTGGCGATCGTGCAGCGTATTGTGGATAACCATAACGGCCTGCTGGAGATTGGTACCAGCGAGCGGGGCGGTTTACGCATTCGCGCATGGCTGCCGGTGCCGGTAACGCGGGGGCAGGTGAAAGAGAGTTAAGCCTCAAAGGTGCGGTCTGATGCCCTCAATCTGGCCCTTTCCCACGGGGCTGAGGGATCCCCACAAAATAATGCGAGCAGTGAACCATCCCCTCGCCCCTCCGGGGAGAGGGCCAGGGTGAGGGGAACATGCGGCTTTAGTGGTCATTCCGTTCACTTCAGGATCATCGCTACTCTGTGAGCCCGTAACCGGTGAACGTGCCAGGGTGGCTCAGTCGCCACCACCCTGGCGACCCGGGCTCCCGGCGGTAAATCGCCGCTTCGCGGTGCCTTCGGCTAATTCCTTTCGGCTTTTCGGGTACGGGCGGAGGCAACGTCCCTGTAAAGCCCGCCCTCTCGGCGCATCCATGCGCCTCGCCCCGGCCTGCAGGAAACGCCTCAGCGATTTACAGCCGGACCAGGGCATCGCTGGAAGTCTTCAGTTATTCTGAAAGTAGCGATTTTGCTTCTGCTTAAAAATTTCTGGGGAACTCTCAGCCCACAGGGAGAGGGCGAAAACATTAAAAAAGGCAACTTGCGTTGCCTTTTTGCTTTTACCTTGGTCCCGCACTCACCAGCGCAGCGCCCGCCGGGGTATCGGTGTACTTCTCGAAGTTCTCAATAAACAGCTTCGCCAGGGATTCCGCTTTTTCACGCCACTGCTCCGGTGAGCCGTACGTATTGCGCGGGTCGAGGATATGCGTATCCACACCCGGCAGCTCCGTCGGAATGGCCAGGTCGAACATCGGCAGCGTGAAGGTTTCGGCGTTATCGAGAGAACCATCCAGAATCGCGTCGATGATGGCGCGGGTATCTTTGATGGAAATGCGTTTGCCCGTGCCGTTCCAGCCGGTGTTGACCAGGTACGCCTGCGCGCCGGAGGCCTGCATGCGCTTCACCAGCACTTCCGCGTACTGCGTCGGGTGCAGCGACAGGAAGGCCGCGCCGAAGCAGGCGGAGAAGGTTGGCGTCGGCTCGGTCACGCCGCGCTCGGTACCGGCCAGTTTGGCGGTAAAGCCCGAGAGGAAGTGATACTGCGTCTGGCTGGCCGTCAGGCGAGAAACCGGCGGCAGCACGCCGAACGCATCCGCGGTCAGGAAAATCACCTTCGTGGCGTGCCCCGCTTTCGACACCGGCTTCACGATGTTGTCTATGTGGTAGATCGGGTAAGAGACGCGGGTGTTTTCCGTTTTCGACGCGTCGTCGAAGTCGATTGTGCCGTCGTCACGCACGGTGACGTTTTCCAGCAGCGCATCGCGGCGGATCGCGTGGAAGATGTCCGGCTCTGCCTCTTCAGACAGGCGAATGGTCTTCGCGTAGCAGCCGCCCTCGAAGTTAAACACCCCGTCATCGTCCCAGCCGTGCTCGTCATCACCAATCAGGCGGCGTTTCGGATCGGTCGAGAGCGTGGTTTTGCCGGTGCCGGACAGGCCAAAGAACACCGCCACGTCGCCTTTTTCGCCGACGTTCGCCGAGCAGTGCATGGAGGCAATACCGCGCAGCGGCAGCAGGTAGTTCATGACCGAGAACATCCCTTTCTTCATCTCGCCGCCGTACCAGGTTCCGCCAATCAGCTGGATACGCTCGGTCAGGTTGAAGGCGATGAAGTTTTCAGAGTTCAGACCCTGCTCTTTCCACTGTGGGTTAGTGCATTTCGCACCGTTCATCACGATGAAATCAGGGGTGAAATTCTGCAGCTCTTCGTCGGTGGGACGAATAAACATGTTCTTCACGAAATGCGCCTGCCAGGCCACTTCGGTGATAAAACGCACGGAAAGACGGGTGTCGGCGTTTGCGCCGCAGAAAGCGTCGATGATGAACAGACGCTTGCCGGAAAGTTGATGAGTGACGAGCCCTTTCAGGTGCTGCCAGGTCTCCGGGGAGAGCGCTTTGTTATCGTTCTTCCCTTTGCCCTTATCAGCCCACCACAGCGTATCGCGGGTGGTTTCGTCTCGGACGATATACTTATCTTTCGGCGAACGACCGGTAAAAATACCGGTATCGACGGCGATAGCACCAAGGTTCGTCAACACACCTCGCTCGTATCCTTCCAGCGCTGGATTGAGCTCTTCCTGATACAGCGTATCGTAATCGGGGTTGTAGACGACTTCCTGGACGTCGTGAATACCATAAGCCTTGAGATCTTGCGGGGTTAAACCATTAACACGCATATCACTGCTCCTTAGCCAATATGTACTGCCTAAAATTGTAGGGTTTTTCTGAGGTTGTTAACCGCGACGGGGCTCATAGATTTACGTATCCGGACAAAACCCTTGCTAACGGAAAACGCTGCGACTCCAGTCACAGGGCAGGCGGATTATCGCAGGATTCCCTTTTTTGTTGGGGAAAATGTTCTTAAAAGGTTAAAGACTGGTGATTTTATCCGAAGGAATGTGAATGTAATCGCATACATGTAGGAAAATTACGTAAGGGTTACAGTATGAAAAACGATTCACGTCTCTTACCGTAAAGATTTCGGATTTTGAGGTGGACGCCCGTGGCACCCGTTGGTGGGACAATAGGCTTTTCGTGAATAAGGGATGAAAGATGGAAAACAGTGAAACGTTATCTCCTTCTGCGCGCGTCGCTATCGTGCTGGCGGGCGCACTACAGGGAGTGATTTGCTATGCAATCACGTGGTATATCGGGTACGCGAAATTACCCTCAGATACGCTTTGGCTGCTCTGCGTGATACCGGCCACCGTGGTGATGACCACCACGCTATCACTTTCACTTACCTCTTTCAGAAAGCCGTTTTTGTGGCTGGCGCTGGGGGCTATCGGCGCGATAGTCGCGGGCATGGGGGGCTGGCTGAAGTGGAGCGTTGCCGGGCTGGAAAGCTGGGACATCAGAGATGCGGTGCTTATTTTTGGATTTCACCTTCTGCTGATGATGCTTCTCGTGCTGCCATGGCTGCAAAGGCGGATAGATCCGGCACCGGCGGCCTCGTTTTACAGCGATTTCTACAATAAAAACTGGCATAACGCCCTGACGCTGCTCCTTGTTTTTGTCTCAAATGGCCTTTTCTGGCTGGTGCTTTTCCTCTGGGCTGAACTCTTCGAGCTGATTGGCATACGCTTTTTTGATCGCCTTTTCTTCCATACTGACGGGTTTGTTTCAGTGGCGATCGGGGTGGTTTCAGCAAGTGCGGCAGTGCTGGCGCGCGTCCAGAATCGATTGATTCTGGCACTGCAAAACCTGCTTACGCTTATTGCGACCGGCCTGCTTCCGCTGATGGCGGCGCTGGCGCTGCTCTTCATCGCCGCGCTGCCCTTAGTGGGCTTTGACGCTATTTCGGCGCGGACATCCGCAGCGGGCCTGCTGACCACGTTAGCGTTATTGCTGCTGTTCCTGGTGACCATCGTCTGGCATCCGCAGCGTCAAAGGCTGCCCTACTACGCTCCCCTGCGGGGGATGATCCGGCTTGCCGTCGCCATCGCGCCGGCGTATCCCATCCTCGCGGCCTGGGCGCTATGGCTCCGCATTGCCCAGTACGGCTGGTCGCCAGAGCGTTTGTACGCTGTGCTGATAACGACGGTGGCGCTGGTCTGGGCAGCAGGGTACTGCCTCAGCGTGCTTGTCTCCCGTCCCGAGCCCCAAAAATTGCAGGGTTACGTCGCACCGGCCACAGGCTTACTGGCCCTGACCTTCCTGGTTTTGATCCATACCCCCGCGCTGGATCCGTGGCGTATCAGCGTTGAAAGCCATATGGCTCGCTATCAGAGCGGGCGTATAAACGCGGAGCAGGTGAGCCTGTACATGCTCAGCAGCGCCGGACGAAAGGGGCGAGAAGCTATGCTCAGGCTACAAAAGGACCCCCAGTTTATGTCGAGCCCCATGCGCCAGCGCGAGCTTAATGGTCTTCTCGCTGGAAACCGCGACGGAGCGGGAAAAATGACCGTGGAGATGCTGGAAAAACAGATCCAGCTCGCGCCGGGAATGGCCCGTCCTGATAAGGGATTATGGCAGGCGATGCTCGGCAATCAGTATCGCTTTGAGAGCTGCGATAGCGCCCAGGGTAACTGTTTGCTCATGTCGCTCGATCTTAACGGGGACGGCAGGCCGGAAGCCGTACTGTTTCAGTTTACCGATCGCACGATCGTGGCTTACACACAAACCGACGCTGGCTGGAGGATCGCCGGGGACGCGTGGAAAATGCCGGACGCGGTGACCAGGGAGGCACTCGACCGCGCATTACGCCAGGGGAGGGTGAAACCCGTCGTGAAGCCCTGGGCGGATATTGAGATTTTCGGGGAGCGTGTCGATATGAGTTACAACGGCTATAACAACGCGCAGCGTCGCTAGCGCGCTTTCGTGCCGGGTGGCGCTACGCTTGCCTGGCCTACAATGGACAATCCTGTCAAAGGATTGCCCCATTCTTTGTAGGCCCGTGCAAGCAGAGCGCCGCCGGGCAACAGGCTCAGAGCTTAGTGAACCTGCGGGTCCGCCGGAGAGGCGTTATTGCGGATTTCGGCGATATCCATCGAATTAAACACATAGTGAGAACCGCAGTAGTCACAGTGCATATCGATTTCACCGTCTTCAGCCATGATGCTGTCGATCTCTTCGTCCGGCAGGGTTTTCAGCGCGCCCGCGCAGCGCTCGCGGGAGCAGGTGCACTTAAACTCTACGGCCTGCGGATCGTATACCGTCACCTCTTCTTCGTGGTACAGACGCCACAGCACGTCCGTCGCCGACAGGTTGAACAGCTCTTCCGCTTTGACGGTTTCGGTCAGGGTCGCCAGGTGCTCGAAATCATTTGTCTGCGCGTCCTGCGCAGGCAGAACCTGCAGCAGCATGCCGCCGGCAGCAGGCTGGCCATCCACTTCACCGGTACGGATGAACAGACGAGTAGGCAGCTGTTCGGAACGCATGAAGTAATCTTCCAGGCAGGCGGCCAGGGTATCGCCTTCCAGCCCCACCACGCCCTGATAGCGCTCGCCTTCTTCCGGCGAAATGGTGATCACCAGGTAGCCATTGCCCACCAGCGTTTTCAGGTCAGCGTTTTCAGGAACCTCGCCCTGAACGCGCGCAACGCCGCGCATCTGCTGCTGGTTGTTACCGTTGATCACGGCCAGCGTCATGGGGCCATCGCCCTGCAGCTGCACGGTGATATCGCCGGCAAATTTCAGCGTGGCGGTCAGCAGGCTGGTGGCAACCAGCAGTTCGCCCAACAGGTTTTTTACCGGCAGCGGGTAGTTGTGGTTCTCCAGTATCTGTTTCCAGGTTTCGGATACGGTGACCAGCTCGCCGCGCACGGCGAATTGTTCAAACAGATAGCGGTGTAATTGGTCGTGTTGGGCCATTTTCATCTCTCGTGCGGGTGAGGGTTATTCGGTCTCACCGTGTTTAAATTTCATCAGATCGCGGCGCTCTTTTTTATCCGGACGCCGGTCCGGGTGAGGCATTGTCAGCGCATTCATTTTGCGCGCCAGCGCGGTCTTCTCGCGCTTCTCAATGCTTTGGGCCGTCTCTTCATAAAGCAAAACGGCTTCGGTCGCGGGCCGACGCTGTTCGGTAATGGCTTTCACCACCACCGTTTTTTCATCGTTGCCCTGGCGCAGCGTGAGCGTGGCATTCAGCTCTACCAGCTTGCTCGGCTTGCTGCGCTGGCCGTTGTAATGCACTTTTCCGCCGTCGACCATTTCCCGGGCCAGAGCGCGCGTTTTGTAAAAGCGGGCGGCCCACAGCCATTTATCCAGTCTTACCCCATCAGCGGATTTTTCTTTCATGGCGTCTCCTTCACGGTAAGTGAGGGGATCATCCGGCGATAGTCGTTCATCCCCGGATGGCGAAGGTAGCTTTTATCAGCCAGCCCGGAATCAGGATTGGTGACGCCCAGGCAGTAGCGAATGCCAAACGTCGCGGCGGCATCAAGAATGGGCTCGCTGTCATCGATAAACAGCGTCCGTTCCGGCTGTAAACCGGTCTCTTGCGCCACCGCATGCCACAGCCGCTGATCCTCTTTCGGATAACCAAATGTGTGGGTGGAAAGTAATAAATCAAGGTGTGAAGCAAGACCCGTATGTTCCAGCTTCACGGCCAGATTATGCGGATGCGCGTTGGTCAGCAAAATACGGCGCTTGCCGCTTGCCTTCAGGGCATCCAGAAACGGGACCGTATCTTCACGCAGTACCGCGCGGGGTCCCTGGGCGGTGGTCATGGCACAAATATCCAAACCGAGTCGCTCGCTCCAGTAGTCGAGACAGTACCAGTTTAGCGTATGCTGCACCGCGCTATATTGCGAACGAATGAATTCCTGCGCTTCCGCCGGGGAAATGCCCTGCTGTTTCCCGTAGGTTTCCGGCACCAGTTTCTGCCAGAAATAGTTATCAAAGGCGAGATCGAGCAGCGTGCCGTCCATATCCAGCAGGACGGTATCGACCTCCTGCCAGGCGATATCAAGATGCATAGGGGGGGCTCCAGCCAGAAGAAACGTGCGCGACAGGGTAGCACAACTTGTCGCGCCGTGAGGTTATCCGATCAGGCTCTCTGGGGCAGGGATCAGTTTAGGGTTGAGGCAGCTCTCGTAGTACTGCTGGATCTCAGCCAGCCGCGTACGTGAGCGTTGATAGCGGCGTAAAGCCATGTACCCGTTCCAGAAAATGCACGCCAGCATGGCCACCATCAGCAGGGACGTCCCGATATAGCGCCACAAGCCTGCGCTATCCGGCATCCGGTGAAGGTCGATATGGCGGGTGCCGTTGGCATCGGTGACAATCCCGGTCACAATCCCTTCCGCGCTAAATGGCGTCTGCATCAGCATCTGCGCCAGACGCTGGAACTCGCCCCACTGCTCCTGGGCCGGATAGTCATACAGCGCGACCTGCGGATAAGGCTGATCGACCAGGTCGCTGCCTTCCTCGCTGACAATTACGAACCCGCCCGGTGCCGGGCTGTTCAATGCCTGAGCCGCACGCGTCGTTTCACGCAGCACGAACGGCGCGGTGGATGTCGCCACCAGGTTATCCAGCGATTCGGCGCTGACCGGACGCAGCAGCACGTTGACGCCGTCCAGCCTGCCCGCTTCAGCGCGTTTCACCAGCGCGTCCCAGTCCTTGCTGTTACCCAGGTTCACCAGCGCGTTTTTCAGCCGCACGCACTCATCCTGCGCGGAACAGAGGTCCTCGGTTTTCAGCACGATTTCCCCAAAATCATCCAGCAACACCATGCCCGATTTCTGAATCGCCGAACGCAGGGCGGGGCTGACGCGTGAATCATCTTCCGGTTTCGGGTGCAGCTGGCGGCTGACCGTCTGGGTCAGCGCGGTGGCTTTACTGACCACATCGGATTCCGGCAGCGGCAGCGGCGGGGCTTCATTCCAGATAATTTGCGAACAGTCGAACGGCATAAACGGCGAGTTCTGACGGGTGTTCCAGGCGCCCGGAGAGTGAATGTTGCACATGCCGGTGCCTTTCAGGCGCAGCGTATCGCCCACGCGCACGCCAGCTTCTTCAAGCTGCTTAACGCTGGTGGCTTCTACGGTTTGTGCCCCTTTTATCCACGACAGGGTGAACTTAATCGGCATATCCAGCGGCACGAAAAGGAGCAGCATCCCAAAGACCAGCGCTGCGCCGCCCGCAATGACCGTGCTGCGAAGCCAGTGCTGGAGCGGGAAGTTTTTCACTTCATCGTGCAGGGATAAATAGCGGCCCTGGCGGACCACATGACGGTCAAGGTAGATATCGATATCCGTTTTATGCCCTAAATCCTGGGCAATCCACGGCTGCCAGTGGCGCGGGTAGATGAGGTCAATAATGCCGAGCGAGATGTTGTTAATATGTTCCTGATCGTTCTCACCGAACAAACCCCAGCGTTTTGGCGTTCCGCGCAGGCAGTGGATTTCACGCAGCGAGGTTTTCGCCGGGGGAGCAAACAGCCCCCACAGCCCGGCGGCGAGCAGCAGCACGGCGCCACCTGCAAGCCAGGGTACGAAGACGTCTGGCGTCAGCAGGCAGAAGAAAAAGAGCAGGAACGCGGCGACGATCAGCACCGCTTCACGAATGCCGTCCGGGCGGCTCAGGGCGTACTCTTCATGCGTCTCCTGACGAATGTTCAGCAGTTCAATCTGCTCAGTCTCTTCACCGCGAATGCTGGCCTGCGTTGCGCTCGCCCGTTCCAGCGCAAAGCGCGGCGCTTCCTGAACATATTCGCTCAGGGTATGACCGTTCAGGGAGATGACCAGCGGTAGCGAATCGGTGTGAATCAGCTCAACGCTGTTTTCGTCGTTGATGTACTGTTCCCAGAAGGGAGGCAGATGCACTTCGACAGAATCGAGGTAATAGCGCCATTTATTGGGATCGTCGGTGGTAATACCTGTCTCTTATACACATCTCCGAGCCCACGAGACAGGCAGAAATCT
>CAMKZP010000014.1 GCA_946477805.1 uncultured Enterobacter sp. | reverse complement strand
TCTACACTCGACTAGTCGTCGGCAGCGTCAGATGTGTATAAGAGACAGGGCGAAAGGCGGGAGGGTTATTGGCGGGAGAAAGGCGTGGTCAGATGACCACGCAATATGATTAGTTTTTACGTCCGGTGATACGGCACCACTCTTCTTTCTCTACCACCGGGTCGAGCGCGAAGAGGTCGGCGTAGGCTTCACAGACGCTGTCAGCCTGGCTGGCAAGGATACCGGAAAGGCCCAGCAGACCGCCCTCAACGGGCAGCACGCTGATTAACGGAGCCAGCTCACGCAATGGGCCTGCCAGAATGTTTGCGACCACCACGTCGGCTTTCATGGCCTCTGGCTGCGCATCGGGCAGGTAAAGCTCCAGACGATCGGAGACGCCGTTGCGTTCAGCGTTATCGCGGCTGGCCTGAATCGCCTGCGGATCGATATCGATCCCGATGGCTTTTGCCGCGCCCAGCTTCAGTGCCGCAATGGCAAGGATCCCCGATCCGCAGCCGAAGTCGATCACGGTTTTACCTTCCAGATCCAGACCGTCCAGCCATTGCAGGCACAGCGAGGTCGTTGGGTGTGTGCCGGTACCAAACGCCAGGCCGGGATCGAGCATCACGTTGACCGCATTCGCATCCGGAACGTCGCGCCAGCTCGGGCAGATCCACAGACGCTTACCAAACTGCATCGGATGGAAGTTGTCCATCCACTCGCGTTCCCAGTCTTTGTCCTCCAGCTGCTCGATTTTATGGGCAAAGCCCGCCCCCAGCAGCGGGTGATTTTCCAGGATAGCGACAACTTCTTTCATGTCGGTTTCTGCGTCGAACAGGCCGATAACGTCGGTATCACCCCACAGGCGCGTCTCGCCCGGCAGCGGCTCAAAGACCGGCGTGTCATGCGTGTCCTGGAAGGTAATAGAGACCGACCCGGCCTCCATCAGCGCATCGCTCAGCTCTTCGGCGTTCGCGCCGGTTGTGTTCAGTTTTAGTTGGATCCACGGCATGGCAAAACTCTTTATTTATCAGTAGAAATCATAGCGGGCTGTGGGGCGGGCTGACCGAAACGGTTCCCGACCACAAACGCCAGTAAGCTTAACAGTAACGAAGGCACAATCGGATGAAAGCCCAGGTACTGGATATTTAATGTGGCGAGCACTGCGTACAGCACGCCGCCGACAATCATGGCGCTCAGCGCGCCCGCTGCGTTGGCCCGCTCCCAGTAGAGGCCCAGCACCAGCGGCCAGAGGAACACGGCCTCAAGGCCGCCAAACGCAAGCAGGTTCAGCCAGATGATCATCTCCGGCGGACGCCACGCGGCCAACAGCAGCAATGCCCCTAACGCCAGGGTGATCGCAGCCGACATACGCTTCAGGCGGCGCTCATTCTCAACCTGTTCAGGACGCAGGTTAAGGTAGAGATCTTTAATGATCGTAGCGGAACTTTGCAGCAGCTGGGCGTTAATCGTCGACATGATGGCCGCCATCGGCGCGGCAAGGAATATCCCGGCGGCAAAGGGAGGAAGCACTTTGACCATCAACGTTGGGATGACGAGATCGGGAACCGTAAGGTCGGGGATCACCGCGCGTCCTAACGCCCCCGCCAGATGCATGCCGAACATCAGAATGGCCACCACAATGGTGCCAATAATGATGCCCTTGTGCACCGCCTTGCTGTCTTTATATGAGATACAGCGCACGGCGGTGTGCGGCAGGCCAATCACGCCAAAGCACACCAGTACCCAGAACGAGGTCATAAACGTCGGAGACAGAATATCATCGGCCCCCTGAGGAGAGACCAGTTTCGGATCGATCGCTTCAAGCGTTTCAACGGCATGGCTCAGGCCGCCCGCAGCATGCACGACACCCACCAGCAGGACGAGAGTCCCGATGAGCATGACCATGCCCTGCATCGTATCGTTCAACACGCTGGCGCGGAACCCGCCAAAGGCGGTATAGAGCGCGATACTCACCCCGAAGATGATAAGACCCGTCTCGTAGGGAATACCCGCGGCCGTCTCCAGCAGACGGGCGCCGCCGATAAACTGCACCGTCATCGCGCCAATAAAGGCCACCAGCAGGCTCAGGCTTGCCAGCCAGACCAGCAAACGGCTCTGGTAGCGCGCAAACAGCATGTCATTAAGCGTGACGGCATTATAGCGACGCGCCAGGATAGCGAATTTTTTGCCCAGTATGCCCAGAGAGAGCCAGACGGCAGGAAGCTGGATCATCGCCAGCAGCACCCAGCCTAACCCGTACTTATAGGCAGCACCGGGGCCGCCGATAAACGAGCTGGCGCTGATGTAGGTGGCGGTCAGCGTCATGGCCAGCACGACGCCGCCCATCGAGCGGCTGCCGAGGAAATACTCGTTCAGGAAAGCGCCGGTAGTTCTTTTGCGCATGGCATACACCGAGAGGCCAAACACGACGAGCAGGTAAGCAATCAGCGGCAGAATAACTTCAGGCTGCATCATCATCCTCCAGCGGGATATCGCGATAAATGAATTTCACCATCGCCCAGCACAGCACAATAAACACCAGCGGCACGAGCAGGCACGCCATTTCGAACCAGTGCGGCAGGCCGGTGATGCCAATAGCGGAATCTGGTAAGTAAGCAGTTACTAACCATGCAGCAAGATAGAGAAGGGTCAGCCACAGCGCCCAGCGCGCTTCTTTATGGGCCTGAACAAAACGCTTGTCCATTTTTTGTCCCTGGTGGATGAAGAAAGCGGGGATTGTACATGATGGGGCCTGGCGATCCCCAGAAATAAAAAAGGCCGGGTAGCCCGGCCTTTTAGCGTTGCAGCAGTATTACTTCTCGTACATGCCGAGCTTCTTCTCGAGGTAGTGGATGTTTGTTCCACCATTCTGGAAGTGCTCGTCGCTCATGATACGCATCTGCAGGTCAACGTTGGTTTTGATACCGTCGATGATCAGCTCCTGCAGGGCGTTCTTCATGCGGGCAATCGCCACGTCACGGTTTTCGCCGTAGCAGATAAGCTTGCCGATCATTGAGTCATAGTACGGCGGTACGGTGTAGCCAGCGTAGATATGAGACTCCCAACGCACACCAAAGCCACCCGGCGCGTGGAAACGCGTGATCTTGCCCGGGCTTGGCAGGAAAGTGTTCGGATCTTCGGCGTTGATACGGCACTCTACCGCATGGCCTTTCACCACAACTTCTTCCTGTTTGATGGACAGAGGCTGACCGGCTGCAATACGCAGCTGTTCCTTAATCAGGTCAACGCCGGTGATCATTTCGGTAACCGGGTGTTCAACCTGAATACGGGTGTTCATCTCAATGAAGTAGAACTCGCCGTTTTCGAACAGGAACTCAAAGGTGCCGGCCCCGCGATAGCCGATATCGACACACGCTTTGGCGCAACGCTCGCCGATGTAGCGACGCAGCTCCGGGGTAATGCCCGGCGCAGGTGCTTCTTCGACCACTTTCTGGTGACGACGCTGCATGGAGCAGTCACGTTCTGCCAGATAGATCGCGTTACCCTGACCGTCAGCCAGCACCTGAATTTCGATGTGGCGTGGGTTTTCCAGGTATTTTTCCATGTACACCATGTCATTGCTGAAAGCGGCTTTCGCTTCAGCTTTGGTCATGGAGATGGACTGAGCCAGTTCAGCATCGCTGCGCACAACGCGCATACCGCGACCGCCGCCGCCGCCGGACGCTTTGATGATAACCGGGTAGCCAATGCGTTTAGCATGAGCACGGTTAGCATCCATATCGTCGGTCAGAGGGCCGTCAGAGCCGGGTACGGTTGGCACACCGGCTTTCTTCATTGCGGTGATGGCAGACACTTTGTCGCCCATCAGGCGGATAGTGTCGGCTTTCGGGCCGATGAAGATAAAGCCAGAGCGTTCAACCTGCTCAGCAAAGTTGGCGTTCTCAGAGAGGAAGCCGTAACCCGGGTGAATCGCCACCGCGCCGGTGATTTCAGCGGCGCTGATGATAGCCGGGATGTTCAGATAGCTTTTTACGGACGGAGCCGGGCCAATGCAGACCGTCTCATCCGCCAGCAATACGTGTTTTAAATCGCGATCCGCGCTTGAGTGCACGGCCACGGTCTTGATGCCCAGTTCTTTACAGGCACGAAGAATACGCAGTGCAATCTCGCCGCGGTTGGCGATAACAATTTTATCCAGCATGTTCGCCTCGTTACTCGATGACGACCAGCGGCTCGTCAAATTCTACCGGCTGACCACTTTCGACCAGAATCGCTTTTACAGTACCTGACTTGTCTGCTTCGATCTGGTTCATCATTTTCATGGCTTCAACGATGCACAGGGTATCGCCTACATTGACTTTCTGACCCACTTCGATGAACGCTTTCGCGTCCGGGCTCGGGGTGCGGTAGAAAGTACCAACCATTGGGGAACGTACGATGTGACCACTGATTTCTGCGGCTGCGGCTGGTGCGGCTTCTGCTGCAGGTGCAACGGCAGTTGCAAGCGCAGGCTGCTGCTGCATCATTGGCGTAGCATAAGCTTGCTGCATTACCGGGAAGCTAGCGGCTGGGGCTGCACGGCTGATGCGTACAGACTCTTCGCCTTCAGAAATTTCCAGTTCGGAGATGCCTGATTCTTCAACCAGCTCGATCAGTTTTTTAATCTTACGAATATCCATGAGTGGGTTCCGTACTCTTGTTTAGTGTGATTGTGACAGGCGTTTTACCGCTGTCTGTAAAGCGTATGAATAACCGTCCGCACCCAGCCCGCAGATAACACCGGCGGCGATATCCGACAGGTACGAGTGGTGGCGGAACGGCTCTCGGGCGTGCACGTTGCTCAGGTGGATCTCGATAAACGGGATACTCACCGCGAGCAGTGCGTCGCGAATAGCGACACTGGTGTGCGTAAACGCGGCCGGATTGATCAGGATATAGTCCACATTGTCTTTAGCCTGATGAATACGGTCGATGATTGCGTACTCCGCGTTTGACTGAAAATGATCCAAATCCACGTCCAGCGAGGCTGCTTCCGTTTCAAGACGGTTAACAATTTCACTTAACGTGAGCGAGCCGTACTTCTCCGGCTCGCGGGTTCCGAGCATGTTGAGGTTCGGTCCGTTCAAAACTAAGATCTGGAATTTATCAGCCATTGTGCCGCTATCTCCTGCGATTCTCCGGTAAAAAACAAAATATACCGTCGAAGCGCGATTGTCACCTGTTCAGAGTCCTAAAACTCCTTCAGGAAAACCAAAGTCGCACATTATAACGATTTCGTAGCATTTGGCAGCTAAATACTGGTCTTATCAGGGAAGATTATCAACCGCTATCGGAAAAAGATTCGCGGTTGATAACTATTCTGCGGGAAAACGCACAGTTTCGCGAACTATCGCAACCACTGGCGGAACTTCTTGTAACGCCATGCTAAAAGCACCAGAGCCAGCAGCGCGTAGATGACAGGCTGCGGTGATAAAATTTTCACAGACCACAGGTAGTGAACGGGGGCGAGGATCGCGACAAGATAGACGACGTTATGCAAAAGCTGCCAGCGCCTGCCCAGTTTTCGCTGTGCGTACTGCGTTGACGTTACCGCGAGCGCCAGCAAAATCAGCCAGCTCAGGATACCCAGCGTCAGGTAAGGGCGCGTGACCAGCTCCCGGCCTAACAGTGCCAGATTGTTAATCCCCAGCTCCAGCAGCGCGTAGCTGGTTAAGTGGATCGTTGCCCATGCAAAACACCATAGCCCCAGCAGCCGACGGGTTCGAATCAACAAAGGCTGTTTAGCGTAGCGCGCCAGCGGCGAAACCAGCAAGGTGGCCAGTAAAAATTTAAGAGCCATCCGACCGGTAAAGTGCTGAATGTCTTTTGCCGGATCGGCGCTGAAGGCGCCGTGACTGACTGCCCAGAACAGCCAGATCAAGGGAAGCACTCCGGCCAGGTGCAACAGCACCTTCAGCCAGGTTATCTGCTTTGCGGTTAAGCGCACTTAGAAATTCTCCCGTAGATTCAGCCCGCGGTAGAGAGAGGCGACCTCATCCGCGTAACCGTTAAACAGCAGGGTTGGCTGACGCTTCACGTCCAGCGCGCCGCCGGAGCCGATAAAACGCTCGGTAGCCTGCGACCAGCGCGGATGGTCAACGTGCGGGTTCACGTTGGCAAAAAAGCCGTATTCGTCAGGCGCCGCCAGGTTCCAGGTGGTCGGCGGACGTTCGCGGGTGAGCTTGATGCTGACGATGGATTTGATCCCCTTAAAGCCATATTTCCACGGTACGGTCAGGCGGATGGGCGCGCCGTTTTGCGGCGGGAGCGCTTTACCGTACACCCCAACGGTCAGCAGGGTGAGCGGATGCATCGCTTCGTCGAGGCGCAAACCTTCGACATAAGGATACTCAAGCCCGCCGCCGATGAACCGATCCTTTTGGCCCGGCATCTCGTCCGGGGCGTAGCGCGTCTGGAAGGAGACGTATTTTGCATTGCTGGTGGGTTCAACCAGCGCCAGCAGCTTGTGCAGGGGGAAGCCAACCCAGGGCACCACCATCGACCATGCCTCCACGCAGCGCATGCGATAGATACGTTCTTCCAGCGGGAAGCGGGTGGTCAAATCGTGGTGATCCAGCGTAAGGGGCTTTGCCACCTCGCCGTCGATTCTCAGCGTCCACGGGTCGGTTTTCATGCTGCCCGCGTTCGCGGCGGGATCGGCCTTATCAAGGCCAAATTCGTAGAAATTGTTATAACCGGTGACTTTATCTTCCGGCGTCAGCGCCAGTTTATTTTGCCATTCGGCAGGCTTCGTGAAGGTGAGCGGCGCACCGGAAGGGGCCTTCGGGCGGTCGTTGCCTTTAAACCAGTCGAGGAGATCGGCATGAGCCGCAGGGGATAGCGTCAGCGCGGTGGCGCTGATGCCAAGCATTTTCAGGATCTGGCGGCGCTGTAGCATAAAGACAGATTCGGACGTTACGTCGGCTTCCGTCAGTTTTCGGGTTTTCATGGCATCCTCCGTCAGGCGTTTTTCTAAGCATGACGGAGGAGAAGGGTTAGCGCGAATATGTCACGAAAATTTGAAGATTACGCGATTTTCACCAGCGCGCGGCCGTGGAACTGGTTATCCATAATCTTGCTTGCATAGTCGGGGGCCTGAGCGAGCGCGATCTCGGTTGCGCTCTGTGCGTAGAACGATTCCGGCAGATCGCGCACCAGACGTTCCCAGGCCTCCGTGCGGCGAGCGGCAGGCGTCATGACGGAGTCCACGCCCTGCAGGCGAACGTTGCGCAGAATAAATGGCATAACGGTTGTCGGCAGAGCAAACCCGCCCGCCAGACCGCAGGCCGCCACGCAGCCGCCGTAGTTCATCTGCGCCAGCACTTTTGCCAGCACCTTGTCACCGACCGTATCTACCGCACCGGCCCAGAGCTGTTTTTCCAGCGGACGGGTTTCGGCGAACGCTTCGCGGCCAAGAATGCGATTAGCGCCCAGCTGTCTCAGGTAGTCATGGGTGCTTTCACGGCCGGTCACCGCCGCAACCTGATACCCCAGCTTGTGCAGCAATGTCACTGCTGTACTGCCCACGCCACCGCTGGCCCCGGTCACAACGATTTCACCGGATCCCGGGCGTATACCGGCGTCTTCCAGCGCCATCACGCACAGCATGGCGGTAAAGCCTGCTGTTCCGACGATCATCGCTTTGCGGCCATCCATACCTTTCGGCATCGGCACCAGCCAGTCGCCCTTCACGCGCGCCCGAGAAGCCAGACCGCCCCAGTGATTCCCACCCACTCTCCATCCGGTGAGCAGCACCTCCTGCCCGGCGTGGAAGCGCGGATCTTCGCTCGAATGCACGCGGCCCGCGAAGTCGATACCCGGCACCATGGGGAAATTTCGGATAATTTTACCTTTGCCCGTAATGGCAAGCGCATCCTTGTAGTTTAGGCTGGACCAGTCGATGTCGACGGTGACTTCACCTTCGGGCAGCCGGCTCTCTTCAACGGCTTGCACAGAGGCAAGGGTTTTACCGTCCTGCTGTTCTAAGATCAAAGCTTGCATACGGGATCCTCTTTACTCTGATTGGAAAATAATTTCTGAAGACTATACTCGCTCAGTGAAACGCTATGCCGATTTAACGCAATAAATTGCCAGATACACCAGGTTTGGTAGTATGCCGCATCAGAAAAGCAAGTTAGTACTTACTCGCTACCCCATCAACCCACGGAGTAATCTCAAGGATGCGATTAACGACGAAATTCTCAGCTTTTATCACCTTGCTGACGGGATTAACCATATTCGTCACTCTGATTGGCTGCTCCCTGAGTTTTTATAATGCCATTCAGGACAAGCTGATCAATCGGGTCCAGTCCGTGGCATCCGTTATCGATACTCGCCTGGTGACCACCTCCTACCCGGCGCTGTCGCGCGAGCTGGATGGCCTGATGGTGCCCGTTGATCTTGTTCGAATCGACATCAGTCAGGGAGCGCACCGGGTGTTCAGCCACGTTCGTCAGGGGAGCTATCGCCCTGCCGGAACGGTAAGCCAGTATCGCGAAGTGACGGTGCCATCGCTCAAGAACCCGGGGATGACGTTCAGGATGGTCTACCTGGATCCCATGGCCAGCTATTTTCACTCCTTAATCACCACCGCGCCGCTTACCCTGGCCATTGCTTTTATCGTGGGGCTGATCTTTCTCGCTGTGCGCTGGCTGCGTCGTCAGCTTTCGGGCCAGGAGCTGCTGGAAACGCGTTCGGTACGGATACTCAACGGGGAGCGCGGCCCGCAGGTGCGCGGTTCGGTTTACGAATGGCCCACGCGCACCAGCAGCGCGCTGGACGTGCTACTTTCTGAAATTCAGTTCGCCAGCGAGCAGCGCAGCCGCATGGACACGCTGATCCGCTCCTACGCGGCGCAGGACAACAAAACGGGCCTGAACAACCGTCTCTTCTTTGATAACCAGCTGGCGACCCTGCTGGACGATCCGGAAAAAGTGGGAACGCACGGCGTGGTGATGATTATCCGCCTGCCTGATTTTGATCTTCTGCACGACACCTGGGGTCGCCGCGCGGCGGAAGAGAACCTCTTTACGCTGGTCAACCTGCTCTCCACCTTTATTTTGCGTTACCCCGGTTCGCTGCTGGCGCGTTATCACCGGAGCGACTTTGCCGTTCTCCTGCCTCACCGCACGCTGAAGGAGTCGGAGAGTATCGCCAGCCAGCTGCTCAAGGCCGTTGATGCGCTGCCGCAAAGCAAAATGCTCGACAGAGACGACATGGTTCATATGGGCATCTGCGCCTGGCGCGGCGGGCAGTCGACGGAGCAGGTGATGGAACACGCCGAGGCCGCCACCCGCAATGCCGTTCTGCAGGGGGCGAACGGATGGGCAGTCTATGACGATTCGCTGCCGGAAAAAGGGCGCGGAAACGTGCGCTGGCGTACTTTGATTGAGCAAATGCTGAGTCGCGGTGGGCCTCGTATTTATCAAAAACCGGCGGTCATGAAAAATGGCAATGTGCACCACCGCGAGCTGATGTGCCGTATTTTTGACGGTACGGAAGAGGTTATTTCTGCAGAATATCTGCCGATGGTGCTGCAATTTGGGCTCTCCGAAGAGTATGACCGCCAGCAAATTACCCGACTGATCCCGTTTTTATCTTTCTGGCCCGAAGAGAACCTCGCTTTACAGATCACCGTGGAGTCGTTGATTCGCCCGCGTTTTCAGCGCTGGCTGCGCGATACCTTAATGCAATGCGAAAAATCGCAACGTAAGCACATTATTTTTGAACTTGCTGAGGCAGATGTGTGTCAACACATCAGCCGGTTGCGTCCGGTGGTGCGTTTAATCAACGCGTTGGGGTCTCGCGTGGCGGTGACGCAGGCGGGTCTGACGCTGGTCAGTACCAGCTGGATCAAGGAGCTGGATGTCGAACTCCTGAAGTTACATCCTGGTCTGGTAAGGAACATTGAAAAACGTACAGAAAACCAGCTGCTGGTCCAGAGTCTGGTGGAAGCATGTAAAGGAACACAGACGCGAGTATTTGCGACAGGTGTACGCTCGCGAAGCGAATGGCAGATGTTGTCAGAGCGCGGCGTGGCGGGCGGTCAGGGGGATTTTTTTGCTGGCTCTCAGCCGCTTGACACCAATGTGAAAAAATATTTGCAAAGATACTCTGTTTGACCTGCCGTTTAATTTGTTTTCACGTAGAATATCGCGCCTGTAGCTTTGAGTATGACGAGCAAAAAGCCAGTGAACGACCTTTAACGGGTTACAAATGAAGGTGAGGACGCTACTGTTGACTCAGCCCTGAGGGACTCAGGGGATAAATTTGTAACAAAGGAAACGTACTGCACAAATTTTCACCGTAGCAGACGATTTTTGCGCCTTGTCGCTGATGCGTGTGGTTGGTAAAGTAAGCGGATTTTGTTTTCCGCCCCAGCTTTCAGGATTATCCCTTAGTATGTTGAAAAAATTTCGTGGCATGTTTTCAAATGACCTGTCCATTGACCTGGGTACCGCGAATACCCTTATTTATGTAAAAGGACAAGGCATCGTACTGAATGAGCCTTCCGTTGTGGCCATTCGTCAAGACCGTGCGGGCTCGCCAAAAAGCGTAGCGGCAGTCGGTCATGATGCGAAGCAGATGCTGGGCCGTACCCCAGGTAACATCGCCGCGATCCGCCCGATGAAAGACGGCGTTATTGCTGACTTCTTCGTGACTGAAAAAATGCTTCAGCACTTCATCAAGCAGGTTCACAGCAACAGCTTCATGCGTCCAAGCCCGCGCGTTCTGGTGTGTGTACCGGTAGGTGCAACGCAGGTTGAACGTCGCGCCATCCGTGAATCCGCTCAGGGTGCAGGCGCGCGTGAAGTGTTCCTGATTGAAGAACCAATGGCTGCGGCAATCGGTGCTGGCCTGCCGGTCTCTGAAGCGACCGGTTCTATGGTGGTTGATATCGGCGGCGGTACCACCGAAGTGGCCGTTATCTCCCTGAACGGCGTGGTCTACTCCTCCTCCGTGCGTATCGGCGGTGACCGTTTCGACGAAGCCATCATTAATTATGTACGCCGTAACTACGGCTCTCTGATCGGTGAAGCCACCGCAGAGCGTATCAAGCACGAAATCGGTTCTGCTTACCCGGGTGATGAAGTTCGCGAGATCGAAGTTCGCGGCCGTAACCTGGCAGAAGGCGTGCCGCGTGGCTTTACCCTGAACTCCAACGAAATCCTGGAAGCGCTGCAAGAGCCGCTGACCGGTATCGTGAGCGCGGTGATGGTTGCGCTGGAACAGTGCCCACCGGAACTGGCGTCCGATATCTCCGAGCGCGGTATGGTTCTGACCGGTGGTGGTGCGCTGCTGCGTAACCTCGACCGCCTGTTAATGGAAGAGACAGGAATTCCTGTCGTAGTTGCAGAAGATCCACTGACTTGCGTCGCCCGCGGTGGTGGCAAGGCGCTGGAAATGATCGACATGCACGGCGGCGACTTGTTCAGCGAAGAGTAGTCGGGTTTGAGAGGGTAGCGTTTAGCTACCCTTTCTCTCTGACGCGAGAATACGCATAGCCTATGAAGCCAATTTTTAGCCGTGGCCCATCGCTACAGTTTCGCCTTATCCTGGCGGTTCTGGTGGCGCTTGGGGTCATTATTGCCGATAGCCGCCTCGGTACGTTCAGCCAGATCAGAACGTACATGGATACCGCCGTCAGTCCTTTCTACTTTGTATCAAATGGTCCCCGTGAACTGCTCGACTCCGTTTCGCAAACGCTGTCTTCACGCGATCAACTCGAACTCGAAAACCGGGCGTTGCGCCAGGAACTGCTGCTGAAAAACAGCGAGCTGCTGATGCTGGGGCAATACAAGCAGGAAAACGCGCGTCTGCGCGAGCTGCTTGGCTCGCCGCTGCGCCAGGATGAACAAAAAATGGTCACCCAGGTGATCTCCACCGTTAACGATCCCTACAGCGATCAGGTGGTGATCGACAAAGGCAGCGTTAACGGTGTCTACGAAGGTCAGCCTGTCATCAGTGACAAAGGCGTTGTCGGCCAGGTTGTGGCGGTTGCCAAACTGACCAGCCGCGTGCTGCTGATTTGCGACGCCACCCACGCGCTGCCGATTCAGGTGCTGCGTAACGATATTCGCGTCATTGCCGCCGGCAACGGTTGCACGGACGATCTGCAGCTGGAACACCTGCCGGCCAACACGGACATCCGCGTCGGCGACGTGCTGGTCACGTCCGGTCTGGGTGGACGTTTCCCTGAGGGCTACCCGGTCGGGGTGGTTTCTTCCGTGAAGCTGGATACGCAACGTGCTTATACCGTTATTCAGGCGCGTCCAACGGCCGGTTTACAGCGTCTGCGCTACCTGCTGCTGCTGTGGGGCGCCGATCGTAACGGCACCAACCCGATGACGCCTGAAGAGGTGCATCGCGTGGCGAATGAGCGTCTGATGCAGATGATGCCGCAGGTTCTTCCTGCGCCTGACGCAATGGGGCCGCCGGCACCTGTTCCGGCGCCAGCGACTGGCATAACGGACGCACCGCCGCCGCCTAAAGTCTCCAGCGGGGGGCAGTAGTGGCAAGTTATCGTAGCCAGGGACGCTGGGTTATCTGGCTCTCGTTCCTCATCGCACTGTTACTGCAAATCATGCCCTGGCCGGACGATCTCCTCGTTTTCCGGCCAAACTGGGTATTGCTCATTTTGCTCTACTGGATCCTGGCCCTGCCGCACCGCGTAAATGTCGGCACGGGTTTTGTGATGGGTGCCATACTGGATCTCATCAGTGGCTCTACGCTTGGCGTTCGCGCTTTATCCATGAGCATTCTGGCGTATCTCGTCGCACTCAAATTCCAGCTCTTTCGTAATCTCGCGCTCTGGCAACAGGCGCTGGTGGTGATGTTGCTGTCGCTCGCGGCGGATATCGTTGTTTTCTGGGCAGAGTTTTTAGTGATCAACGTCTCTTTCCGACCGGAAGTGTTCTGGAGTAGTGTAGTTAACGGTGTGCTCTGGCCATGGCTGTTCCTGCTGATGCGTAAAATCCGCCAGCAGTTTGCCGTGCAGTAAAAAGGTTTCTATGACGTCTCTCTATTTAGCTTCCGGTTCTCCGCGTCGTCAGGAGTTACTCACGCAGCTGGGTCTCTCCTTCGAACGTATCGTCACCGGTATCGAAGAAAAACGTGCTGAAGGCGAAAGTGCCCGGCAGTACGTTTCCCGCCTGGCGCGTGAAAAAGCGCAGGCTGGCGTGGCGCAAACGCCGCGTGACTTACCGGTGCTGGGGGCGGACACCATCGTTATTCTGAACGGTGAGGTGCTTGAGAAACCGCGCGACGCAGAACACGCGGCGCGTATGCTGCGCAAAATGTCCGGGCAAACGCATCAGGTGATGACGGCCGTTGCGCTGGCCGACAGCCAGCACGTGCTGGATTGCCTGGTCGTCACGGACGTCACGTTCAGAGCGCTTACCGACGACGAGATTGCCGCTTACATTGCCAGCGGTGAACCGATGGATAAAGCAGGTGCATACGGTATTCAGGGGCTGGGTGGCTGTTTTGTCAGGAAGATTAATGGCAGCTATCACGCCGTAGTCGGCTTACCGCTGGTGGAAACGTATGAGTTGCTGAGTAATTTTAACTCACTGCGTGAGGGAAGGGATAATTATGACGGCTGAATTGTTGGTAAACGTAACGCCCTCGGAAACCCGTGTGGCCTACATTGATGGTGGCATTCTTCAGGAAATTCATATTGAACGTGAAGCGCGGCGCGGGATAGTAGGCAATATCTACAAAGGTCGTGTCAGTCGCGTACTGCCGGGTATGCAGGCGGCTTTTGTAGATATTGGACTCGATAAAGCGGCGTTTCTCCACGCCTCCGACATCATGCCGCATACCGAGTGCGTGGCAGGCGAAGAGCAAAAGCAGTTCGCCGTGCGCGACATCTCCGAGCTGGTGCGTCAGGGCCAGGATCTGATGGTACAGGTGGTAAAAGATCCGCTGGGCACCAAAGGCGCCCGCCTGACGACCGACATCACCTTACCCTCACGCTATCTTGTTTTCATGCCCGGCGCGTCGCACGTGGGCGTCTCTCAGCGCATTGAGAGCGAAACCGAGCGCGAGCGCCTGAAGAAGGTGGTCAGCGCCTACTGTGACGAGCAGGGCGGGTTTATCATCCGCACCGCGGCGGAAGGGATCAGCGAAGAGGATCTGGCATCCGATGCCGCCTACCTCAAGCGCGTCTGGACCAAAGTGATGGAGCGTAAAAAACGCAACCAGACCCGCTATCAGCTGTACGGCGAGCTGGCGCTGGCGCAGCGTGTTCTGCGTGATTTTGCCGATGCGCAGCTCGACCGCATACGCGTGGACTCCCGGCTGACGTATGAAGCGTTACTGGAGTTTACCGCCGAGTACATTCCTGAAATGCCGGGCCTGCTGGAGCACTACTCAGGCCGCCAGCCTATTTTCGATCTCTTTGATGTCGAAAACGAAATTCAGCGCGCGCTGGAGCGTAAGGTCGAGCTGAAGTCCGGCGGCTATCTGATTATCGATCAGACCGAAGCGATGACCACCGTGGATATCAACACCGGGGCATTTGTCGGCCATCGCAATCTGGATGACACGATCTTCAACACCAACATTGAAGCGACGCAGGCCATTGCGCGGCAGCTTCGTCTGCGCAATCTGGGCGGCATTATCATCATCGACTTTATCGATATGAATAATGAAGACCATCGCCGCCGCGTGCTGCACTCGCTTGAGCAGGCGCTGAGCAAAGATCGCGTGAAAACCAGCATCAACGGCTTCTCGCAGCTGGGCCTGGTGGAAATGACCCGTAAACGGACCCGTGAAAGCGTGGAACATGTGCTGTGCAACGAGTGTCCTACCTGCCACGGACGCGGCACGGTAAAGTCGGTGGAGACCGTCTGCTACGAAATCATGCGTGAAATTGTGCGCGTCCATCACGCCTACGACTCCGACCGTTTTCTGGTCTATGCTTCCCCTTCGGTGGCTGAAGCACTAAAAGGTGAAGAGTCCCATGCGCTGGCGGAAGTGGAAATTTTTGTCGGCAAACAGGTTAAAGTGCAGATCGAACCGCTCTATAACCAGGAGCAATTTGACGTAGTGATGATGTAAACCCGCAGTGCGCTGCGAGACCAGAGCTGACAAGGAGAGATGCGTGAGGCGATTGCCGGGGATATTACTGCTTACAGGGGCAACGCTGGTCGTGATTGTCGCGTTGCTCGTGAGCGGGCTGCGCCTCGTTCTACCGCATCTTGACAGCTGGCGTCCGCAGCTGCTGGCGAAAATCGAATCGTCTACCGGCGTGCCGGTGTATGTGAGCCAGATCGACGCGAGCTGGCAGAACTTCGGCCCGACGCTCGACGTGCGGGATATCAACGCCAGCCTGAAAGACGGCGGCCATCTTAAAATCAAACGCGTGACCCTGGCGCTGGACGTCTGGCAAAGCCTGCTGCATCTGCGCTGGCAGTTTCGCGATCTCACCTTTTATCAGCTGCAGTTTTTGACCAATACGCCGCTGAGCGGCGGCGATAGCGATCGAGGGCTGGAAACCAACCGTTTTAGCGATCTCTTCCTGCGCCAGTTCGATCATTTCGATCTCCGGGACAGCGAGGTGAGCTTTATTACGCTCTCTGGCCAGCGCGCGGAGCTGGCGATCCCGCAGCTCACCTGGCTGAACGGAAAAGATCGTCACCGCGCCGAAGGGCAGGTTAACCTTTCCAGCCTGAACGGGCAGCACGGCGTGATGCAGGTGCGCATGGATCTGCGTGATGATGACGGCCTGCTGAACAACGGCAAAGTCTGGCTGCAGGCCGATGACGTCGACGTGAAGCCCTGGCTGGGCGACTGGATACAGCAAAATATGCAGCTGGAAACCGCCCGTTTTAGCCTGGAAGGCTGGATGACCCTGACGAACGGGGAATTCGCCAGCGGTGATATCTGGCTGAAGCAGGGGGGCGCGAGCTGGAAAGGGGAAAACAATCCGCATCAGCTCTCCGTTGATAACCTGACTGCACACGTGACAAAAGAGCGCGAAGGCTGGCAGTTTGCTATTCCGGATACCCGCATCACGATGGACGGCAAACCCTGGCCACGAGGCGCGCTGACGCTGGCCTGGATACCCGAGCAGGACGTCGGCGGCAAAAACGGTAAACGCAGCGATGAACTGCGCGTTCGCGCCAGCAACCTGGACCTGTCGGCGGTGGAAGGGCTGCGCTCGATGGCGGCAAAACTCTCGCCGGGGCTGGGTGAAATCTGGCTGGCGACGCAGCCAGGCGGGAAGATCAACACCCTGGCGCTGGATATCCCGCTGCAGGCGACGGAGAAAACCCGCTTTCAGGCCACGTGGAAAGATCTCGCCTGGAAGCAGTGGAAGCTGCTTCCGGGCGCTGAACACTTCAGCGGCAAGCTGGAGGGGAGCGTCCAGAATGGCAGGCTGACGGTCGATATGCGTGACGCCAGCATGCCCTATGAAACCGTCTTCCGGGCGCCTCTGGAAATCGAGCAGGGCAATGCCACGCTTAACTGGCTGAAGAACGACAAAGGTTTTCAGCTGGATGGCCGCAACATTGATGTAAAAGCCAAAGCGGTACACGCCCGCGGCGATTTCCGCTATTTACAGCCCGAAGGCGATGAGCCCTGGCTGGGCATTCTTGCGGGCATCAGCACTGACGATGGCTCACAGGCCTGGCGCTACTTCCCGGAAAACCTGATGGGGAAAGCGCTGGTTGACTACCTGAGCGGCGCGATTCAGGGTGGCCAGGCCGATAACGCCACGCTGGTCTACGGCGGCAACCCGCATCTGTTCCCGTACAAGCATAATGAGGGGCAGTTCCAGGTACTGGTGCCGCTGCACAATGCCACCTTTGCCTTCCAGCCGGGCTGGCCCGCGCTGAAAAATCTGGATATCGAACTCAACTTCCTGAATGACGGATTGTGGATGAAGTCCGACAGCGTTGCGCTGGGCGGCGTAACGGCCAGCAACCTGACGGCAAACATTCCGGATTATTCAAAAGAGAAATTACTCATCGATGCGGATATCAACGGCCCGGGCAACGCCGTTGGCCCGTACTTTGAGAATACGCCGCTGAAAGAGTCGCTGGCCGCTACCCTACAGCAGCTGCAGCTGGATGGCGATGTGAATGCTCGCTTACATCTGGATATCCCGCTCGATGGCGAGATGACGACGGCCAAAGGTGACGTGCGGCTGCGTAACAACAGCCTCTATATCAAGCCGCTGGAGAGCACGCTGAAAAACCTCAGCGGCCAGTTCAGCTTTGTTAACGGCAATCTGAAAAGCGAGCCGCTGCAGGCCACCTGGTTTAATCAGCCCGTTAACATCGACTTCTCAACCACCGAAGGTGAAAAAGCCTACCAGGTGGCGGTCAATCTTGACGCGAACTGGCAGCCTTCACGCATGGACGTGCTGCCGAAGCCGATCGAGAAAGACGTTGACGGTTCGGTCTCCTGGAATGGCAAGGTGGCAATCGATCTGCCTTACCGCGCCAGCGCGCGCTATAACGTCGACATCACCGGCGACCTGAAAAACATCAGCAGCCGGCTGCCTGCTCCGCTGGATAAAAAAGCCGGCGAGCCTCTGCCGATGAAGATAAACGTCGCGGGCGGCCTGAACAGCTTTGATTTAACGGGAAGCGCGGGCGGGACAAACCATTTTAACAGCCGCTGGCTGTTACAGCACAAGCTGACGCTCGACAGAGCCATCTGGACGACGGACAGCCGCTCCCTTCCACCTTTACCCGAGCACTCGGGGGTCGAACTGAACCTGCCCGCGATGGACGGCGCAGAGTGGCTGGCGCTGTTCCAGAAGGGCGTTGGGCAAAACGTCGATGACACCGCGCAGTTCCCGCAGTCTGTCACCGTGCGCACACCGGCGTTGACCCTGGGCGGACAGCAGTGGAACAATCTGAGCATTGTCTCGCAGCCGACGCAGAACGGCTCAAAAGTCGAGGCGCAGGGGCGTGAGATCAACGCCACTCTGACCATGCGCGACAGCGCGCCGTGGCAGGCGGCCATCCGCTATCTTTACTACAACCCTGCAACCGCAGGCGGAAAAGAGCAGCCAGCCGCCCCGTCGCCGTTGGGGAATACCTCTCGCGTGGATTTCAGCGGCTGGCCCGATCTGCAGCTGCGCTGCGCGGAGTGCTGGCTGTGGGGGCAGAAATATGGCCGCATCGACGGTGATTTCGCCATCAAGGGGAATACGCTGAGTCTCTCCGGCGGGCTGGTGGATACCGGCTTTGGTCGCCTGACGGCGAACGGCGAATGGGTCAATAACCCCGGCGCGCAGCGCACTTCGCTGAAAGGCGACATCAAGGGCAACAGGCTGGATGCGGCGGCGAATTTCTTCGGCATCAGCACGCCGCTTCGCGGGTCGTCCTTCGACGTGAATTACGATTTACACTGGCGTGCAGCCCCGTGGAAACCTGACGTAGCCTCGCTTAACGGGATCCTGAAGACCCATTTCGGCAAGGGTGAAATTGCCGATGTAAGCACGGGGCGCGCCGGGCAGATCCTGCGCCTGCTGAGCTTTGACGCGCTGCTGCGCAAGCTGCGCTTCGATTTCAGCGATACCTTCAGCGAAGGTTTCTACTATGATTCCATCCGCAGCACGGCGTGGATCAAAGATGGCGTGCTGCACACCGACGATACGCTGGTGGATGGCCTGGAAGCGGATATCGCGATGAAAGGCTCGGTGAATCTGGTGCGCCGCGAGCTGGATATGGAAGCCGTGGTCGCGCCGGAGATCTCCGCGAGCGTGGGCGTTGCGGCGGCCTTTGTGGTCAACCCCATCGTCGGTGCGGCGGTGTTTGCGGCCAGCAAGGTGCTGGGACCGCTCTGGAACAAGGTCTCCATTCTGCGCTACCGCATTACGGGCCCGATTGATAAACCACAGATTAATGAAGTGCTGCGCCAGCCGCGCAAAGATGCACAGCAATGATTTGACGTGGGCAGGTAATTGCCTCACTCTCAATAAATACGATCTTTTTACCGCCCCGGGCGGCAACGAACGAGTAGCAATACGATGAGTCTGAACCTGGTAAGTGAACATTTGCTCGCAGCGAACGGCCTGAGCCATCAGGACCTGTTCTCCATTCTTGGTCAACTGACCGAACGCCGTCTCGACTATGGCGATCTCTATTTCCAGTCGAGCTATCACGAATCCTGGGTTTTAGAAGACAGCATCATCAAGGATGGTTCCTATAACATCGACCAGGGCGTCGGCGTGCGTGCCGTGAGCGGCGAGAAAACGGGCTTTGCCTATGCTGACCAGATTAGCCTTGCCGCGCTGGAGCAAAGCGCCCAGGCCGCCCGTACCATCGTGCGCGACGCGGGTGATGGTCGCGTGAAAACGCTGGGCGAAGTACAGCACTCTGCGCTCTACACCACCATTGACCCGCTGCAGAGCATGAGCCGGGAAGAAAAGCTGGATATTCTGCGCCGCGTAGACAAAGTGGCGCGCGCGGCGGATAAGCGCGTGCAGGAAGTGTCCGCCAGCCTGAGCGGCGTTTATGAACTGATTCTGGTTGCGGCGACCGACGGCACGCTGGCCGCCGACGTGCGCCCGCTGGTTCGTCTGTCCATCAGCGTGCAGGTCGATGACGACGGCAAACGTGAACGCGGCTCAAGCGGCGGCGGCGGTCGTTTCGGTTACGACTGGTTCCTGGGCGACGTTGACGGTGAAGCGCGCGCTGACGCGTGGGCAAAAGAGGCCGTGCGCATGGCGCTGGTCAATCTGAATGCCGTAGCGGCTCCGGCGGGCGCGTTCCCGGTAGTGCTGGGGGCTGGCTGGCCTGGCGTCCTGCTGCACGAAGCGGTCGGCCACGGTCTGGAAGGAGACTTCAATCGTCGCGGGACATCCGTGTTCAGCGGCCAGATGGGGCAGCTTGTCTCCTCTGAGCTTTGCACCGTCGTGGATGACGGCACCATGCTTGACCGCCGCGGCTCAATTTCTATCGATGATGAAGGTACGCCAGGTCAGTACAACGTTCTGATTGAAAACGGCGTGCTTAAAGGCTACATGCAGGACAAACTCAACGCGCGCCTGATGGGCGTTGCGCCAACGGGCAACGGCCGCCGTGAGTCATACGCCCATCTGCCGATGCCGCGCATGACCAACACTTACATGCTGCCGGGTCAGTCCACCCCGCAGGAAATTATCGAATCCGTGGATTACGGCATCTTCGCGCCGAACTTTGGCGGCGGCCAGGTGGATATCACCTCCGGTAAGTTTGTCTTCTCCACCTCGGAAGCCTACCTGATTGAAAAGGGTAAAGTGACCAAAGCGGTGAAGGGCGCCACCCTGATTGGCTCCGGTATTGAAGCCATGCAGCAGATCTCAATGGTCGGTAACGATCTGAAGCTGGATAACGGCGTGGGCGTTTGCGGTAAAGAGGGGCAGAGCCTGCCGGTTGGCGTGGGCCAGCCGACGCTGAAAGTCGACAGTTTGACGGTGGGCGGCACGGCCTGACCTGAACAGGCATAAAAAGGGCGCTACCCGGGGTAGCGCCTTTTTTTTTAACGCGGTTGGCCCAGCGGGATCTCCGGATCGGGCTCGTGCGCGATTCGGTTGCGCAAATCGCGGCGAATAATCTCGATCGACCAGAACCAGATCAGGTGCCCAACGATCTCCGAAACGTGTTCATACCACGGCAGTTCAGGGA
>CAMKZP010000013.1 GCA_946477805.1 uncultured Enterobacter sp. | reverse complement strand
ATTCTCCATCTCCGGTCGTGGTACCGTTGTTACCGGTCGTGTAGAGCGCGGTATCGTTAAAGTTGGCGAAGAAGTTGAAATCGTTGGTATCAAAGAGACTGTTAAGTCTACCTGTACCGGCGTTGAAATGTTCCGCAAACTGCTGGACGAAGGCCGTGCTGGTGAGAACGTTGGTGTTCTGCTGCGTGGTATCAAACGTGAAGAAATCGAACGTGGTCAGGTTCTGGCGAAGCCAGGCTCAATCAAGCCACACACCAAGTTCGAATCTGAAGTGTATATTCTGTCCAAAGACGAAGGCGGCCGTCATACTCCGTTCTTCAAAGGCTACCGTCCACAGTTCTACTTCCGTACAACTGACGTGACCGGTACCATCGAACTGCCAGAAGGCGTTGAGATGGTAATGCCAGGCGACAACATCAAAATGGTTGTTACCCTGATCCACCCAATCGCGATGGACGACGGTCTGCGTTTCGCAATCCGTGAAGGCGGCCGTACCGTTGGCGCGGGCGTTGTTGCTAAAGTTCTCAGCTAATCGCTGATAACATTTGACGCAATGCGCATGAAAAGGGCATCATTTGATGCCCTTTTTGCACGCTTTCACATCAGAACCTGGCTCATCAGTGATTAATTTTGTCATAATCATTGCTGAGACAGGCTCTGCAGAGAGCGTATAATCCATAAAGGGATTAAGCGTTTCGATTTGGCTCGCCTCGCATTCGCGGGGTGAAATTATTTGTAGAATTCTTCTGACAGGTTGGTTTATGAGTGCGAATACCGAAGCTCAAGGGAGCGGTCGCGGCCTGGAAGCGATGAAGTGGGTCGCTGTTGCCGTGCTGCTGATTGTGGCAATCGTTGGCAACTATCTTTATCGTGACATGATGCTGCCGCTACGTGCGCTGGCAGTGGTGATTCTGATTGCTGCAGCGGGCGGTGTCGCGCTGTTGACGACTAAAGGTAAAGCAACCGTTGCCTTCGCGCGCGAAGCACGTACCGAAGTCCGTAAGGTGATTTGGCCAACTCGCCAGGAAACATTGCACACCACTCTGATTGTGGCTGCAGTGACTGCGGTTATGTCACTGATCCTGTGGGGACTGGATGGTATTCTGGTTCGCCTGGTTTCCTTTATCACTGGCCTGAGGTTCTAAGATGTCTGAAGCCCCTAAAAAGCGTTGGTACGTCGTTCAGGCGTTTTCCGGTTTTGAAGGCCGTGTAGCCACGTCGCTGCGCGAGCATATCAAATTACACAATATGGAAGAGCTGTTTGGCGAAGTAATGGTTCCGACCGAAGAAGTGGTCGAGATCCGTGGCGGCCAGCGTCGCAAAAGCGAGCGTAAATTCTTCCCGGGTTACGTGCTGGTTCAGATGGTGATGAACGACGCAAGCTGGCACCTGGTGCGCAGCGTACCGCGCGTGATGGGCTTTATCGGCGGCACGTCTGACCGTCCGGCGCCAATCAGCGACAAAGAAGTTGATGCGATTATGAACCGCCTGCAGCAGGTGGGTGATAAGCCGCGTCCGAAAACGCTGTTTGAACCGGGTGAGATGGTTCGTGTTAGCGACGGTCCGTTTGCTGACTTTAACGGTGTGGTTGAAGAAGTGGACTACGAGAAGTCCCGCCTGAAAGTTTCTGTTTCTATCTTCGGTCGTGCGACCCCGGTAGAGCTGGACTTCGCACAGGTCGAAAAAGCCTAAGCAGCGATCAAAAAAGCGACGATTTAATCGTTGCACAGGGCGCGAGATTGGAATACAATTTCGCGCCTTTTGTTTTTATGGGCCACGGCCTGTAAAACGAATTTTATTCACGGGGAGCCTCCTTGAGGCGCTATCACCCAATCAGAGGATTTTAGAATGGCTAAGAAAGTACAAGCCTACGTCAAGCTGCAGGTTGCAGCTGGTATGGCGAACCCAAGTCCACCAGTTGGTCCAGCTCTGGGTCAGCAGGGTGTGAACATCATGGAATTCTGTAAAGCGTTCAACGCAAAAACTGAATCCCTGGAAAAAGGTCTGCCAATCCCAGTTGTTATCACTGTTTACGCTGACCGTTCTTTCACTTTCGTTACCAAAACCCCTCCAGCAGCCGTTCTGCTGAAGAAAGCTGCTGGTATCAAGTCTGGTTCCGGTAAACCGAACAAAGACAAAGTGGGTAAAATTTCCCGCGCTCAGCTGCAGGAAATCGCGCAGACCAAAGCTGCCGACATGACCGGTTCTGACATTGAAGCGATGACTCGCTCAATCGAAGGTACTGCACGTTCCATGGGCCTGGTAGTGGAGGACTAAGAAATGGCTAAACTGACCAAGCGCATGTCCGTGATCCGTGACAAAGTTGATGCGACCAAACAGTACGACATCAACGAAGCTATCGCTCTGCTGAAAGAACTGGCAACTGCTAAGTTCGTTGAAAGCGTTGACGTTGCCGTTAACCTGGGCATCGACGCGCGTAAATCCGATCAGAACGTTCGTGGCGCAACTGTACTGCCACACGGTACTGGCCGTTCCGTTCGCGTAGCTGTATTTGCTCAGGGTGCAAACGCTGAAGCTGCTAAAGCTGCCGGCGCTGAACTGGTAGGTATGGAAGATCTGGCTGATCAGATCAAGAAAGGCGAAATGAACTTTGACGTTGTTATTGCTTCTCCAGATGCAATGCGCGTTGTTGGCCAGCTGGGCCAGGTTCTGGGTCCACGCGGCCTGATGCCAAACCCGAAAGTGGGTACTGTAACTCCTAACGTTGCTGAAGCGGTTAAGAACGCTAAAGCAGGTCAGGTTCGTTATCGTAACGACAAAAACGGCATCATCCACACCACCATCGGTAAAGTGGACTTTGACGCTGACAAACTGAAAGAAAACCTGGAATCTCTGCTGGTTGCGCTGAAAAAAGCAAAACCAACTCAGGCGAAAGGCGTGTACATCAAGAAAGTTAGCATCTCCACCACCATGGGTGCAGGTGTTGCAGTTGACCAGGCTGGCCTGAGCGCTGCTGCAAACTAATGCCTTTACGTGGGCGGTGATTTTGTCTACAATCTTACCCCCACGTTTGCTAACGAAAGTTAGCGGCTAAAGAATTTGTTCGTTGGAGCCTGGCCTATCCAGGCCTCCGTCGAAGACCGCAGGTGTTTCGCAAGAGACTTAATCCCCTGCGTAGACGGTGACAGAACGCTAAGATTATTTTTTGAATACTCTGGCTTGTTTCTGCTCACCGTATTAAGACGCTCTTCCCGTTGGGTTGAGTGAAGTGAGTTCCGGAACATAAGTTCCGGCAAACATCCAGGAGCAAAGCTAATGGCTTTAAATCTTCAAGACAAACAAGCGATTGTTGCTGAAGTCAGCGAAGTAGCCAAAGGCGCGCTGTCTGCAGTAGTTGCGGATTCCCGTGGCGTTACTGTAGATAAAATGACTGAACTGCGTAAAGCAGGTCGTGAAGCTGGCGTATACATGCGTGTTGTTCGTAACACCCTGCTGCGTCGCGTAGTTGAAGGTACTCAGTTCGAGTGCCTGAAAGACACGTTTGTTGGTCCAACCTTGATTGCATACTCTATGGAACACCCGGGCGCTGCTGCTCGTCTGTTCAAAGAGTTCGCGAAAGCGAATGCAAAATTTGAGGTTAAAGCTGCAGCCTTTGAAGGTGAGTTGATCCCGGCATCGCAAATCGATCGCCTGGCAACCCTGCCGACCTACGAAGAAGCAATTGCACGCCTGATGGCAACCATGAAAGAAGCTTCGGCTGGCAAACTGGTTCGCACTCTGGCTGCTGTTCGCGATGCGAAAGAAGCTGCTTAATCGCAGTTGTCTTTATAACGCATTTGCTTACGTATAAACTTATTCTGATTTTCAGGAACAATTTAAATGTCTATCACTAAAGATCAAATCATTGAAGCAGTTGCAGCTATGTCCGTAATGGACGTTGTAGAACTGATTTCTGCAATGGAAGAAAAATTCGGTGTTTCTGCTGCTGCTGCTGTAGCTGTAGCTGCGGGCCCGGCTGAAGCTGCTGAAGAAAAAACTGAATTCGACGTAATTCTGAAAGCTGCTGGCGCTAACAAAGTTGCTGTTATCAAAGCAGTACGTGGCGCAACTGGTCTGGGTCTGAAAGAAGCTAAAGACCTGGTAGAATCTGCTCCAGCTGCGCTGAAAGAAGGCGTGAGCAAAGACGACGCAGAAGCACTGAAAAAATCTCTGGAAGAAGCTGGCGCTGAAGTTGAAGTTAAATAAGCCAACTTTTCTGGTTGCAGCCTGAGTAATTAGGCTGATGGCTGGTGACTTTTTAGTCACCAGCCTTTTTGCGCTGTAAGGCATCAGTAGCATTTCACACTGTTTGACTGCTGGTTGTCCTGACAATGCATGTTTCTATCGACGACTTAATATATTGCGACAGGGTGCTCGCTCTGTGTAAATCGCGACGAAATGATTTAAGCGTGATAGCAACAGGTATTGCGGAAAGTATTCAATTTTCCGGTCCACAAAATGGTGTTGCACAAACTGTCCCTTCGTCGGACAGATGGGTCGACTTGTCAGCGAGCTGAGGAACCCTATGGTTTACTCCTATACCGAGAAAAAACGTATTCGTAAGGATTTTGGTAAACGTCCACAAGTTCTGGACATTCCATATCTCCTTTCTATCCAGCTTGATTCGTTCCAGAAGTTTATCGAGCAAGATCCTGAAGGGCAGTACGGTCTGGAAGCAGCCTTCCGCTCCGTGTTCCCAATTCAGAGCTACAGCGGTAACTCCGAGCTGCAGTACGTCAGCTACCGCCTTGGCGAACCGGTGTTTGACGTTCAGGAATGTCAGATCCGTGGCGTGACCTATTCCGCACCGCTGCGCGTAAAACTGCGTCTGGTGATCTACGAGCGCGAAGCGCCGGAAGGCACCGTTAAAGACATTAAAGAACAAGAAGTCTACATGGGTGAAATTCCACTCATGACAGACAACGGTACTTTCGTAATCAACGGTACTGAGCGTGTTATCGTTTCCCAGCTGCACCGTAGCCCGGGCGTCTTCTTCGACAGCGATAAAGGTAAAACACACTCTTCCGGTAAAGTACTGTATAACGCACGCATCATTCCTTACCGTGGTTCATGGCTGGACTTCGAGTTCGATCCTAAAGACAACCTGTTTGTCCGTATCGACCGTCGTCGTAAGCTGCCTGCAACCATCATTCTGCGTGCGCTGCAATACACCACTGAGCAGATCCTGGACCTGTTCTTTGAGAAAGTGATCTTTGAAATCCGCGACAACAAGCTGCAGATGGAGCTGGTGCCGGAGCGTCTGCGTGGTGAAACCGCGTCGTTCGACATCGAAGCCGACGGCAAAGTGTATGTGGAAAAAGGTCGCCGTATCACCGCGCGCCACATCCGCCAGCTGGAAAAAGATGACATTAAACTCATCGAAGTTCCGGTTGAGTACATTGCTGGAAAAGTGGCTGCGAAAGACTACGTTGACGAGTCTACCGGCGAGCTGATCTGCCCAGCGAACATGGAGCTGAGCCTGGATCTGCTGGCTAAGCTGAGCCAGTCTGGTCACAAGCGTATCGAAACGCTGTTCACCAACGATCTGGACCACGGCGCGTATATGTCTGAGACCCTTCGCGTCGACCCAACGACCGATCGTCTGAGCGCGCTGGTAGAAATCTACCGCATGATGCGTCCTGGTGAGCCACCAACTCGCGAAGCGGCTGAAAGCCTGTTCGAGAACCTGTTCTTCTCCGAAGACCGCTACGATCTGTCCGCGGTTGGTCGTATGAAGTTCAACCGTTCTCTGCTGCGCGACGAAATCGAAGGTTCCGGTATCCTGAGCAAAGACGACATCATTGAAGTGATGAAGAAGCTCATCGATATCCGTAACGGTAAAGGCGAAGTGGATGATATCGACCACCTCGGCAACCGTCGTATCCGTTCCGTTGGCGAAATGGCGGAAAACCAATTCCGCGTTGGCCTGGTACGTGTAGAGCGTGCGGTGAAAGAGCGTCTGTCTCTGGGCGATCTGGATACCCTGATGCCTCAGGATATGATCAACGCCAAGCCGATTTCAGCAGCAGTAAAAGAGTTCTTCGGCTCCAGCCAGCTGTCCCAGTTCATGGACCAGAACAACCCGCTGTCTGAGATTACGCACAAACGTCGTATCTCTGCACTCGGCCCGGGCGGTCTGACACGTGAGCGCGCAGGCTTTGAAGTTCGAGACGTACACCCGACTCACTACGGTCGCGTATGTCCAATCGAAACGCCTGAAGGTCCAAACATCGGTCTGATCAACTCCCTGTCCGTGTACGCACAGACGAACGAATACGGTTTCCTTGAGACCCCGTACCGTAAAGTGACTGACGGTGTTGTAACCGACGAAATTCATTACCTGTCTGCTATCGAAGAAGGCAACTACGTTATCGCTCAGGCGAACTCCAACCTGGATGACGAAGGCCACTTTGTAGAAGATCTGGTGACCTGCCGTAGCAAAGGCGAATCCAGCTTGTTCAGCCGCGATCAGGTTGACTACATGGACGTATCCACCCAGCAGGTGGTTTCCGTCGGTGCGTCCCTGATCCCGTTCCTGGAACACGATGACGCCAACCGTGCATTGATGGGTGCGAACATGCAACGTCAGGCCGTTCCAACTCTGCGCGCTGATAAGCCGCTGGTTGGTACCGGTATGGAACGTGCCGTTGCCGTTGACTCCGGTGTTACTGCAGTTGCTAAACGTGGCGGTACCGTCCAGTACGTTGATGCATCCCGTATCGTTATCAAAGTTAACGAAGACGAGATGTATCCGGGCGAAGCGGGTATCGACATTTATAACCTGACCAAATACACCCGTTCTAACCAGAACACCTGTATCAACCAGATGCCTTGCGTATCTCTGGGTGAGCCAGTTGAGCGCGGCGACGTGCTGGCAGACGGTCCGTCCACCGACCTCGGTGAACTGGCTCTCGGTCAGAACATGCGCGTAGCGTTCATGCCGTGGAATGGTTACAACTTCGAAGACTCCATCCTCGTCTCCGAGCGTGTGGTTCAGGAAGATCGTTTCACTACCATCCACATTCAGGAACTGGCATGTGTGTCCCGTGACACCAAGCTGGGGCCAGAAGAGATCACTGCTGACATCCCTAACGTGGGTGAAGCTGCGCTCTCCAAGCTGGATGAATCCGGTATCGTTTACATTGGTGCAGAAGTGACCGGTGGCGACATTCTGGTTGGTAAGGTTACGCCGAAAGGTGAAACCCAGCTGACGCCAGAAGAGAAGCTGCTGCGTGCAATCTTCGGTGAGAAAGCGTCTGACGTTAAAGACTCTTCTCTGCGCGTGCCAAACGGTGTTTCCGGTACGGTTATTGACGTTCAGGTCTTCACCCGTGACGGCGTTGAGAAAGATAAACGCGCGCTGGAAATCGAAGAAATGCAGCTCAAGCAGGCTAAGAAAGACCTGTCTGAAGAACTGCAGATCCTCGAAGCGGGTCTGTTCAGCCGTATCTATGCGGTACTGGTTGCCGGTGGTATCGAAGCTGAGAAGCTCGACAAACTGCCACGCGATCGCTGGCTGGAACTGGGCCTGACCGACGAAGAGAAGCAAAACCAGCTGGAACAGCTGGCTGAGCAGTATGACGAACTGAAACACGAGTTCGAGAAAAAACTCGAAGCGAAACGCCGCAAAATCACTCAGGGCGACGATCTGGCACCAGGCGTGCTGAAGATTGTTAAGGTGTATCTGGCTGTTAAGCGTCAGATCCAGCCTGGTGATAAGATGGCAGGTCGTCACGGTAACAAGGGTGTTATCTCTAAGATCAACCCGATCGAAGATATGCCACACGATGCTAACGGTACGCCGGTAGATATCGTACTGAACCCACTGGGCGTACCGTCTCGTATGAACATTGGTCAGATCCTGGAAACTCACCTGGGTATGGCTGCGAAAGGTATCGGCGATAAGATCAACGCCATGCTGAAACAGCAGCAGGAAGTCGCGAAACTGCGCGAATTCATCCAGCGTGCCTACGATCTGGGTACCGACGTTCGTCAGAAAGTCGACCTGAACACCTTCAGCGATGATGAAGTTCTGCGTCTGGCGGAAAACCTGCGTAAAGGTATGCCAATTGCAACGCCGGTATTCGACGGTGCAAAAGAAGCTGAAATCAAAGAGCTGCTGCAACTGGGTGGTCTGCCGTCTTCTGGCCAGATTACGCTGTTTGATGGTCGCACCGGCGAGCAGTTTGAGCGTCAGGTAACCGTAGGTTACATGTACATGCTGAAACTGAACCACCTGGTCGATGACAAGATGCACGCTCGTTCTACCGGTTCTTACAGCCTGGTTACTCAGCAGCCGCTGGGTGGTAAGGCTCAGTTCGGTGGTCAGCGCTTCGGGGAGATGGAAGTGTGGGCGCTTGAAGCATACGGCGCAGCATACACCCTGCAGGAAATGCTCACCGTTAAGTCTGATGACGTCAACGGTCGTACCAAGATGTATAAAAACATCGTGGACGGCAACCATCAGATGGAACCGGGCATGCCAGAATCCTTCAACGTACTGTTGAAAGAGATTCGTTCGCTGGGTATCAACATCGAACTGGAAGACGAGTAATTCTCGCTCAAACAGGTCACTGGTGCCGGGCTAACGCCCGACACCAGATTGTGCTAACTCCGACGGGAGCAAATCCGTGAAAGATTTATTAAAGTTTCTGAAAGCGCAGACTAAAACCGAAGAGTTTGATGCGATCAAAATTGCTCTGGCTTCGCCAGACATGATCCGTTCATGGTCTTTTGGTGAAGTTAAAAAGCCGGAAACCATCAACTACCGTACGTTCAAACCTGAGCGTGACGGCCTTTTCTGTGCGCGTATTTTCGGGCCAGTAAAAGACTACGAGTGCCTGTGCGGTAAGTACAAGCGCCTGAAACACCGTGGTGTGATCTGTGAGAAATGCGGCGTTGAAGTGACCCAGACTAAAGTACGCCGTGAGCGTATGGGCCACATCGAGCTGGCGTCTCCAACGGCTCACATCTGGTTCCTGAAATCCCTGCCGTCCCGTATCGGCCTGCTGCTGGATATGCCGCTGCGCGATATCGAACGTGTTCTGTACTTCGAATCTTATGTGGTTATCGAAGGCGGTATGACGAACCTGGAACGCAACCAGATTCTGACCGAAGAACAGTATCTGGACGCGCTGGAAGAGTTCGGTGACGAATTCGACGCGAAGATGGGTGCGGAAGCTATCCAGGCCCTGCTGAAGAGCATGGATCTGGAGCAAGAGTGTGAAACTCTTCGCGAAGAGCTGAACGAAACCAACTCTGAAACCAAGCGTAAAAAGCTGACCAAGCGTATCAAACTGCTGGAAGCGTTCGTTCAGTCTGGTAACAAACCAGAGTGGATGATCCTGACCGTTCTGCCGGTTCTGCCGCCAGATCTGCGTCCGCTGGTTCCGCTGGATGGTGGTCGTTTCGCGACGTCTGACCTGAACGATCTGTATCGTCGCGTCATCAACCGTAACAACCGTCTGAAACGTCTGCTGGATCTGGCTGCGCCGGACATCATCGTACGCAACGAAAAACGTATGCTGCAGGAAGCGGTTGATGCCCTGCTGGATAACGGCCGTCGCGGTCGTGCGATCACCGGTTCTAACAAACGTCCTCTGAAATCTTTGGCCGACATGATCAAAGGTAAACAGGGTCGTTTCCGTCAGAACCTGCTCGGTAAGCGTGTTGACTACTCCGGTCGTTCTGTTATCACCGTAGGTCCATACCTGCGTCTGCATCAGTGCGGTCTGCCGAAAAAAATGGCGCTGGAGCTGTTCAAACCGTTCATCTACGGCAAGCTGGAGCTGCGTGGCCTGGCCACCACCATCAAAGCCGCGAAGAAAATGGTTGAGCGCGAAGAAGCTGTCGTTTGGGATATCCTGGACGAAGTTATCCGCGAACACCCGGTACTGCTGAACCGTGCACCAACCCTGCACCGTTTGGGTATCCAGGCATTTGAGCCGGTTCTGATCGAAGGTAAAGCTATCCAGCTGCACCCGCTGGTTTGTGCGGCCTATAACGCCGACTTCGATGGTGACCAGATGGCTGTTCACGTACCGCTGACGCTGGAAGCCCAGCTCGAAGCGCGTGCGCTGATGATGTCTACCAACAACATCCTGTCTCCAGCGAACGGTGAGCCAATCATCGTTCCTTCTCAGGACGTTGTATTGGGTCTGTACTACATGACCCGTGACTGTGTTAACGCTAAAGGCGAAGGCATGGTGCTGACTGGCCCTAAAGAAGCTGAGCGTATCTATCGCGCTGGCCTGGCCTCTCTGCATGCGCGCGTTAAGGTGCGTATCACTGAATACGAAAAAGATGAAAACGGTGAATTCGTTGCGCACACCAGCCTGAAAGACACGACCGTTGGCCGTGCCATTCTGTGGATGATCGTACCGAAAGGCCTGCCTTTCTCCATCGTCAACCAGGCGCTGGGCAAGAAAGCCATCTCCAAAATGCTGAACACCTGTTACCGCATTCTGGGCCTGAAGCCGACCGTTATCTTCGCTGACCAGACAATGTACACCGGCTTTGCTTATGCAGCGCGTTCAGGTGCATCTGTTGGTATCGATGACATGGTCATCCCAGAGAAGAAACACGAGATCATCTCTGAAGCGGAAGCGGAAGTTGCTGAGATCCAGGAGCAGTTCCAGTCTGGTCTGGTAACCGCAGGCGAACGCTATAACAAAGTTATCGATATCTGGGCAGCGGCGAACGATCGTGTATCCAAAGCGATGATGGATAACCTGCAGACCGAAACCGTCATTAACCGTGACGGCGTGGAAGAGCAGCAGGTTTCCTTCAACAGCATCTACATGATGGCCGACTCCGGTGCGCGTGGTTCTGCAGCACAGATTCGTCAGCTGGCAGGTATGCGTGGTCTGATGGCGAAGCCAGATGGCTCCATCATCGAAACGCCAATCACCGCGAACTTCCGTGAAGGTCTGAACGTACTCCAGTACTTCATCTCCACGCACGGTGCGCGTAAAGGTCTGGCGGATACCGCACTGAAAACCGCGAACTCCGGTTATCTGACGCGTCGTCTGGTTGACGTTGCACAGGATCTGGTTGTAACCGAAGACGATTGTGGCACCCTCGAAGGTATCACCATGACCCCGGTTATCGAGGGTGGTGATGTTAAAGAGCCGCTGCGCGATCGCGTTCTGGGTCGTGTGACCGCTGAAGACATTCTGAAGCCGGGTACTGCAGACATTCTGGTTCCACGCAACACGCTGCTGCACGAGCACATGTGTGACCTGCTTGAAGCCAACTCTGTTGACTCAGTGAAAGTACGTTCTGTTGTATCTTGTGACACCGACTTCGGTGTATGTGCGCACTGCTATGGTCGTGACCTGGCGCGTGGCCACATCATCAACAAAGGTGAAGCAATCGGCGTTATCGCGGCACAGTCCATCGGTGAGCCGGGTACACAGCTGACGATGCGTACGTTCCACATCGGTGGTGCGGCATCTCGTGCGGCTGCTGAATCCAGCATCCAGGTGAAAAACAAAGGTAGCATCAAGCTCAGCAACGCGAAGTCTGTTGTTAACTCCGCAGGCAAGCTGGTTGTGACCTCTCGTAACACCGAGCTGAAGCTGATCGACGAATTCGGTCGTACCAAAGAGAGCTATAAAGTGCCTTACGGTGCGGTTATGGCGAAAGGTGATGGCGAGCAGGTTGCTGGCGGTGAAACCGTTGCAAACTGGGATCCACACACCATGCCGGTAATCACCGAAGTAAGTGGTTTCATCCGCTTCACTGACATGATTGACGGCCAGACCATTACTCGTCAGACCGACGAGCTGACCGGTCTGTCATCTCTGGTGGTTCTGGATTCTGCTGAACGTACTACCGGGGGTAAAGATCTGCGTCCTGCACTGAAAATCGTTGATGGTCAGGGTAACGACGTTCTGATCCCTGGTACCGACATGCCTGCGCAGTACTTCCTGCCGGGTAAAGCGATCGTTCAGCTGGAAGATGGCATTCAGATCGGTGCGGGTGATGCTCTGGCGCGTATTCCACAGGAATCCAGCGGTACCAAGGATATCACCGGTGGTCTGCCACGCGTTGCGGACCTGTTCGAAGCACGTCGTCCGAAAGAGCCGGCAATTCTGGCTGAAATCAGCGGTATCATTTCCTTCGGTAAAGAGACCAAAGGTAAGCGCCGTCTGGTGATCACCCCGGTTGACGGTAGCGAGCCGTACGAAGAGATGATTCCTAAGTGGCGTCAGCTCAACGTGTTCGAAGGTGAACGTGTAGAACGTGGTGATGTTGTTTCCGATGGTCCAGAAGCACCGCACGACATTCTGCGTCTTCGTGGCGTACACGCGGTTACGCGTTACATCACCAACGAAGTACAGGACGTTTACCGTCTGCAAGGCGTTAAGATTAACGATAAGCACATCGAAGTTATCGTTCGTCAGATGCTGCGTAAAGCAACCATCGAAAACGCAGGCAGCTCCGACTTCCTGGAAGGCGAGCAGGTTGAATACTCTCGCGTTAAGATCGCTAACCGCGATCTGGAAGCGAACGGCAAAATCGGTGCGACCTTCGCACGCGATCTGCTGGGTATCACCAAAGCGTCTCTGGCAACCGAGTCCTTCATCTCTGCAGCATCGTTCCAGGAGACAACGCGTGTCCTGACCGAAGCGGCTGTTGCAGGTAAACGTGATGAACTGCGCGGTCTGAAAGAGAACGTTATCGTGGGTCGTCTGATCCCTGCGGGTACCGGTTATGCGTACCATCAGGATCGTATGCGTCGTCGTGCAGCGGGCGAACTGCCAGCAGCACCGCAGGTTACTGCAGAAGATGCATCCGCGAGCCTGGCAGAGCTGCTGAACGCAGGTCTGGGTGGTTCCGACAACGAGTAATCGTTGATGCCCGGTGGTGAAAATTACCGGGCATACGCCTCTTAGGTCGGGTAAGCGTAGCCTCACCTGACAATAAAAAACCCGCCTCGGCGGGTTTTTTTACATCTGTAAGGTCTTAGTTTACCAGGGGGATGCGTCGATAAAGCTCAATCATATCGCCTGCCAAATCCTGAATGACCATTGCGTTCATCAGGTGATCCTGTGAATGGACGGTAATCAGGTTCACCGGCAGCTTGCCGGTACCTTCATCAAGACCAATCAGCTGCGTCTGGATGGTATGGGCGTGCTTCACATACTCACGGGACTCTTCCATCGCTTTTTCGGCTTCGTCAAAGTCGCCTTTTCGCGCCATCTGCAGCGCCGTCAGCGCCGCGCTTCGCGCCGCACCCGCGTTGACCAGCAGCTCCATGATCGTTGTTTCCAGGTCTTCCATTATGACTCCAGTAACTTGAGGGCTTTTTCAAGTACGACATCGCCTTTCATCATGCCGTAATCCATCATGTCGATCACCGCGACCTTTTTGCCCAGCGGCTCGGCCTGCGCCTGTAGTTTTGCCTGCTCGTATTTCACCTGTGGCCCCAGTAATACGATGTCGGCCGTTGCGATGTTGTCTTTAAACTCCGCAACCGGAACGGCTTTAATGGTGACTTCAACCCCTTTTTTCTGCGCGGCGTCTTTCATACGTTGAACCAGCATGCTGGTTGACATTCCCGCTGCACAGCATAAAACGATGTTCTTCATAATCAGCCTCGATCTACATGTGTTTATTGATAATTATCCCGTGCAGGTCGCTTCAACAACCGGTTTACCGCGATTGTGTGTCAGGCATCACAAAGAAATCGGCTTTTCACTGAAACCGGTTACAATTTTGCATTGCAAAGCAATCAGCCCGGTGAAACGGGCCGATTGTGAGGAGGGGAGTTAGCTGTCGTACGTTCTTAAAATACGGTTTTTACCCTGCTGTTTCGCTTTGTAGAGCGCGCCATCAACGCTGCCCACAAATTTTTCCAGCGGTTCAAAATTCCATTCCCCCAGGCCCGCGCTGAAGGTAACGTGCAGGTTTTCTTCCCGCCAGACGCGGTTCTCGATGGCGGTGCGCCAGGCTTCAAGGAGAGAAAGCGAGGCGTTCACCTGTTCGCCTTCGAAGATCACCGCAAACTCTTCCCCTCCATAGCGATAAACCGAGACATTATGCGTCTGCATGATTTGCATCCCCTCGCGCGCCACGCTGCGCAGGACGATATCGCCGCTCAGGTGGCCCCAGGTGTCATTTATCGATTTGAAGTTATCAATGTCGATCAGCGCCAGCGCAAACGGCTGGTGACTGTCCAGCAGCCCGGCAATGTCCCCGTCAAACGCGCGACGGTTCTTGCAGCCGGTCAACGCGTCGTGGGTGGCCTGGCGCACGTAGGCCTGCTCACGCTCTTTGTTCGACTGAATGGTATGGCTGAGCATCGCTTCAAGACGCGGGGCCTGGTTGACGTCCCCGGTTTTTATCGCATTGATGATGTTCATCAGCACCGTACGCGAGGCATGACGCAGATATAAGCCGAACAGGATGATGACAATCGCGGCCAGCGCAAACCCCCAGCCGACGATGGTGGTTTCATGGCGGGTGATATCCGTCAGGGTTGCTCCCGACACCCGGTAGATAACGAACCAGTCCGGGTTGGTGAAGGAGTAATAATAATACCAGGCTTTCGTTTTACGATCGTAAAGATGCCCTTCGCCGCTGGTCATTTTGTCCATGAGCGCTTCGCTCACTAATGGCTTAAAAAGCGCACCCGTATCCGGATGCAGCACCACGGCACCGTCGCGTTCGACGATAAAAAACTCTCCCTGAACAGGAGCAACCATCTGGCGCAGGGTGTAGCCCATTGAGGTGAGATCGAGATGGAAAGCGAGCGTTCCCTTCAGCCTGCCTTCGGGTGAAATCACCGGCTTATAGAGCGTAACGGTGGGCTGCCCTGTAAAATAGTCCATATAGGGGCGCGTATAGTGGCTGAAGGTACGGGCTTCCGCCTGGGTTACAAACCACGGTCGGGTTCGGGCATCAAAGGTTTTGCTTTTGGCCGTCGGCAAGACTTCCGGCGCGCGAAGGTAGCGCCCCGCGGTGTCGGCGAGCGAGATAGAGGAGACGGTTGGCATCAGGTTCTGAAGATGCATCAAGACCTGCAGGCCATCCACAGGATTAACGTTTACCGTCTCATTGAGCCGGTTGTTGCTGGCAAAGAACGTGGCCGAGCGGCCAAGGATATAGTCGTTTTCACGCAGGATGGATTGGGTATAGTTGGCCGCAAGGTTATGCGTAAAATTCCCATTAATTTTATGATAATCCTCAAGAAAATCCTTCCGCTGCGTCAATGTGATAAAGACAGCGATCAAAATGAAGCTGACCAAAATTCCCGCGAAACTGATCATGATCGGCCGGGTAAAAGAGAGTTTTCTGCTGTGAAGTGCCATGAGTAGTAAAAACCAGTCCAGATAGTATGACGCGCTGCGCCAATCGATATCCTCTCAGCATAGTCGCTGCACGGATGCTGGCTGCGAATTATACTGAGGACCTTTTACGGGTTAGATGATTTGCCTTAAGAATAGATAAGAAACTACGTATTTATATTATGAATTAAACCTTTTTTAGCAAACGCGAAGGCAGGGCGAAACGGAGGAAGAAGCTTTTCGCCCTGGTCAGCATCCGTTGCTGACGCGCCAAGCATAGAAAAGCCGGGGACAGGGTGACAATACCCCGGCGTTCCACTTACGAGACGGCTCGGAATCTTTTGCGCGCTTTTACATCTTTTTTCAGCGTAACTGCGAGGCTCTTCCCAGCCAGTTGTCCCAGTCTTTCCACACGGGCTGCAGCCCTTGAGCCACCAGCGCCTCCGCTACCGCCTCCGGGCGCCGTCCGTCATGTGGGGCAAACTGCTCCAGCTCCGGATGGTTGTCGGCGTAGCCGCCCGGCTGCGTTTTGGAAAACGCGCTGACGTTGTTAATCGCAATCGGGATAACGCGATCGCGAAACGCAGGGGATTCACGCGTGGAGAGGGACAGCTCAACCTCAGGCGCCAGCAGGCGAAACGCGCAGATGGTTTGCACCAGCTGACGCTCGTCCATTATTGAGGCGGGTTCAACCCCACCGGCACACGGGCGCAGGCGAGGGAAGGAGATGGAATAGCGGCTCTGCCAGTAGTGCTGCTGCAGCCAAAGCAGATGTTCCGCCACCATGTAGCAGTCCACCCGCCAGCTGTCAGACAGGCCGACAAGCGCGCCCAGGCCAATCTTATCGATCCCGGCTCGTCCCAGCCTGTCCGGCGTTTCAAGCCGGAAGAAGAAGTCCTGTTTCTTCCCTTTCAGGTGATGCCGGGCGTACGTTGCCTCGTGGTAGGTTTCCTGATAGACCATGACGCCGTCCAGCCCGAGAGTTTTGAGCTCCGCGTATTCGTCCTGCGAGAGCGGCTGCACTTCCATCTGCAGCGAGGCAAACTCCCGGCGAATCGCCGGAAGGTGCTGGCGGAAATAGTCCATTCCGACTTTGCCCTGATGCTCGCCCGTCACCAGCAGGAGGTGCTCGAACCCCATCTCGCGGATGGCCGCACACTCGCGTGCGATTTCATGCGCATCAAGCGTTTTACGCCTGATGCGGTTGCTCATGGAGAAGCCGCAGTAGGTACAGTCGTTCGCGCACAGGTTTGAGAGATAGAGCGGCACGTAAAAGCTGACCGTGTTGCCAAAACGCTGGCGGGTGAGCCGCCGGGCGCGCTGGGCCATCGGCTCCAGATACGCGTCGGCCGCGGGAGAGAGCAGAGCCATCATGCCGTCGCGGGTGATATGGCGGGCATTTAAGGCCCGTTCTACGTCCGCCGCCGTTTTGCTGTTGATGCGCAGGCGAATATCATCCCAGTCCAGCTGCTGCCAGCGTTCGGTAAAGGTGGGCATCATAACGCCTCCAGAAAACCGGTCAGCGGGCTGGTGGCCTGTGCCTGAAGACTGCGCGAGCCCGGGCCAGACTGCCGCGCCAGCAGACCCGCCTCCACGGCCAGACGAAAGGCGCGCGCCATCATCACCGGGTCGTCAGCGACGGCAATGGCCGTATTGACGAGTACCGCATCGGCGCCCATCTCCAGCGCCTGCGTAGCGTGGCTTGGCACGCCAATACCGGCGTCCACCACCACCGGTACGCTGGCTTGCTCAATGATGATCTCCAGCATGGCGCGGGTCTCAAGCCCCTGATTAGAGCCGATAGGCGAGCCCAGCGGCATGACGGCGGCGCAGCCCGCTTCTTCCAGGCGTTTGCACAGAACGGGATCCGCGCCGCAGTAGGGGAGAACGATAAACCCTTCCTGCACCAGCTTTTCCGCCGCTTTCAGGGTTTCAATCGGATCGGGCAGCAGCCAGCGGGCGTCCGGGTGAATTTCCAGCTTCAGCCAGCGCGTGCCCAGCGCCTCGCGCGCCAGCCGGGCGGCGAAAATCGCCTCTTCAGCCGTTTTGGCGCCGGAGGTGTTCGGCAGCAGGGTCACGCCCGCCTCCAGCAGCGGGGCCAGAATTGCATCGCTGTGATGGCGCAGATCCACGCGCTTCATCGCCAGCGTCACCAGCTGGCTGCCGCTTTCACGCAGGGCGTCCACCATCAGCTGCCCAGAAGCGAATTTTCCGGTTCCGGTAAACAGGTGTGAATCAAAGACTTTATCAGCAATACGTAACATCTCAGCCCCCCGCGATAACCTGAAACAGCAGGATATGGTCGCCTTCATTGACCTGCTGATGCTCCCACCGCTCGCGCGGGAGGATCTGTTGATTGAGCGCCAGCGCCGTTCCCGGCTTGAGCTGGCGTAATTTATCGAGCAGCGCGGCAACGGTAAGCCCGTCATCGCACGCCATGGGCTCGTCGTTAAACAAAATGCGCATCGTGGCCTCCGCATACCGTGCAGCGGCTGGCGCGGCGTAATGCCAGCTGACGCCAGCCGCCGGAGCGCGCATCAAACAGCCGCAGCGTATTGCGCTCTGTCTCCATGCCGCTGAGCAGCTTGATGGCTTCCAGCGCCTGCAGGGCGCCCATCACTCCGACCACCGGGCCAGGAACGCCTGCGGTGCGGCAGCTGCGCGCCGGCTCTTCATCATCTGGCCACAGGCAGCGGTAGCAGCCCTGCGCCCAGGGGGGCGTGAGCACCATCATTTGCCCGCCGAAGCCGACCGCGCTGGCCGTAATGAGCGGGGTGTTGCGCGCCACGCAGGCGGCGTTGATCGCCTGGCGCGTCGCCATGTTGTCGGTGCAGTCCAGAACCACGTCGGCAAGCGCAACTTCACGGGTCAGATCCTCACCGCTGAGCCGCGCCTGAAGGGCGATAAGATCGATGTCCGGGTTTAGCTGCCCCAGCCGTTGCCGGGCGATGTGCGCTTTGGGCAGGCTGATATCCTCGGTGGTGAAGAGGATCTGCCGCTGCAGGTTGCTGAGATGGACCTCGTCGTCGTCGGCCAGCACCAGCGTGCCGATCCCCGCTCCGGCCAGATAGAGCGCGGCAGGGGCGCCTAATCCCCCCAGGCCGACAATCAGCACCCGGCTGGCGAGCAGCTTTTGCTGCCCGTCGATGGCGATATCCTCCAGCAGGATCTGGCGGCTGTAGCGCATGAAATCTCGGTCATTCATCGCCCGCTCCCGCCAGCTGCAACAGCTGTTCAGTGGCGGCCTGCCAGTCTGCTGCCTGCGTAATGGCGCTGACCACCGCGATACTGCCGACGCCGGTTTCCAGCACCGCCGGGGCGCGTTCAAGGCCGATCCCGCCAATGGCGACGGTCGGGTAATCCTTCAGCCGTTTAACGTGGTTCGCGAGCTGCGTCAGCCCCTGCGGCGCGGACGGCATCTGCTTGGTTTGCGTCGGAAAAACGTGGCCAAGGGCGATGTAGGACGGACGAGCGGCCAGCGCCACGTCAATTTCCATATCGTCGTGCGTCGACACGCCCAGACGCAGGCCGGCATCGCAGATAGCTTTCAGATCGGTTGTCTCAAGGTCCTCCTGGCCGAGATGCACGCCGTAGGCCTGATGTTTAATAGCCAGCCGCCAGTAGTCGTTGATAAACAGGCGGGCATCGTAGCGATGCCCCAGCGCAATGGCGGCGGCCACGTCGGCCTCTACCTCTTCATCGCGTTTATCCTTGATGCGCAGCTGGAGGGTGCGAACCCCTGCTTCAAGCAGGCGGGCGATCCACGCTACGCTGTCCACGACCGGATAGAGCCCTAAACGGAAGGGAACGGGGGGGAAATCAGGCTGGTACATTACGCCTCCTCTTTTTTGAGATAGATTTCCCCGCCTCTGGCGCGGAAGTTTTCAGACATGTCCGCCATGCCCACCTCGATGGCCTGCGCGGCGGCGTAATCGCGCACCTCCTGGCTGATTTTCATCGAGCAGAATTTTGGCCCGCACATGGAGCAGAAGTGCGCCACCTTGCCCGACTCCTGCGGCAGGGTTTCATCGTGGTAGGCGCGCGCGGTGAACGGGTCGAGAGCCAGGTTGAACTGGTCTTCCCAGCGGAATTCGAAGCGCGCCTTCGACATAGCGTTATCGCGGATTTGCGCGCCCGGATGGCCTTTCGCCAGATCCGCCGCGTGGGCGGCAATCTTGTAGGTTATCAGCCCCTGCTTCACGTCCTCTTTGTTTGGCAGGCCGAGGTGCTCTTTCGGGGTCACGTAGCAGAGCATGGCGCAGCCGAACCAGCCGATCATCGCCGCGCCAATCCCGGAGGTGAAGTGGTCATAGCCCGGTGCGATGTCGGTGGTCAATGGCCCGAGGGTGTAGAACGGCGCCTCGTGGCAGTGCTCCAGCTCCTCGGTCATGTTGCGGCGGATCATCTGCATCGGCACGTGGCCCGGGCCTTCAATCATCACCTGCACGTCATATTCCCAGGCGATTTTGGTCAGCTCGCCCAGGGTGTGCAGCTCGGCAAACTGCGCTTCGTCGTTGGCATCGCGGATGGAGCCCGGGCGCAGGCCGTCGCCCAGCGAGAGGGAGACGTCATAGGCCGCGCAGATTTCGCAGATTTCGCGGAAATGTTCGTAGAGGAAATTTTCCTGATGATGCGACAGGCACCACTTCGCCATGATCGAGCCGCCGCGCGAGACGATGCCGGTCAGACGTTTAGCGGTCATCGGCACGTAGCGCAGCAGTACGCCCGCGTGGATAGTGAAGTAGTCGACGCCCTGCTCGGCCTGCTCCAGCAGCGTGTCGCGGAACGCCTCCCAGGTGAGGTTTTCGGCGATGCCGTTCACCTTCTCCAGCGCCTGATAAATCGGGACGGTGCCAATCGGTACCGGGCTGTTACGCAGGATCCACTCGCGGGTTTCGTGAATATACCGGCCGGTGGAGAGGTCCATCACCGTGTCTGCGCCCCAGCGCGTAGACCAGACCAGCTTTTCCACCTCTTCTTCGATGGAGGAGGTGACGGCAGAGTTGCCGATGTTGGCGTTGACCTTCACCAGGAAGTTGCGCCCGATGATCATCGGCTCGGATTCCGGGTGGTTGATATTGGCAGGAATAATGGCGCGACCGGCAGCCACTTCATCACGCACAAATTCCGGCGTGATATTTTCCGGCAGGCGCGCGCCGAACCCTTCGCCCGGATGCTGGTGGCGCAGCACTTCGCTACGGATGCGCTCGCGGCCCATGTTTTCACGGATGGCAATGAACTCCATCTCCGGCGTGACGATCCCCCGGCGCGCGTAGTGCAGCTGGGTTACGCATTTGCCCGCTCTGGCCCGTTTTGGCGTCAGCAGGCCGGTGAAGCGCAGTTCGTCCAGACCGTCATCGGCCAGGCGTTCTTTGGTATAGGCGGAGCTTTGCTCGTTGAGCGCTTCGCTGTCGTTTCGCGCGTCAATCCACGGCTGGCGCAGCTTTGCCAGGCCCTGCTGGACGTTGATCGCCACGGACGGATCGCCGTAAGGGCCGGAGGTGTCGTACACCGGCACGGCTTCGTTGTCTTCATACTGCGGTTGCTCTTTGCTGCCGCCGAGAAGGGTCGGGCTGAGCTGGATTTCGCGCATCGGGACGCGGATATCGGCCTGCGAGCCGGAAATGTAGATACGCGTAGAGTTGGGGAAAGCGGTGCCTTCCAGGGTATCGATGAAGCGTTGTGCGTGCGCGCGCTGTTCGCGGCGGGTCAGTTTAGCGGTAGACATAGCTCATTCCAGTAGTGAAGGACATGGCTTGTCAGACGACGGATGGAGTAACAGATGCGACCAGCCCGTAACGGGCA
>CAMKZP010000012.1 GCA_946477805.1 uncultured Enterobacter sp. | reverse complement strand
ATTTCTGCCTGTCTCGTGGGCTCGGAGATGTGTATAAGAGACAGGCCTGCAGGTATGGGGACTTTTCTTGCCAGTCGAATTCCCTGCGGTCAATACGAACCAACTCATATTTTTCTACCAGAAAATTCATAGCGTTAGCCATAGTGATACCGGCATCAATGTGCTCCTGAATAACGGTTTCATTACTGAATGGTGTGTCATTCAGCGCCAGACCATAGTGCTTCAACAACAGATGAGTCAGCAGCCGTTGCCAGATTTCGACGGGCGACAGACAGGGCTGAGCCGCCTGTGTCGGTTGTGATGATAAGATTTGCATGATGATTACTCTGTGATGCTCGGGGAATAAGCAGGGATTTACTGCGGCTCAGTCCGGTCGGGATAAATAGCGATGTAGATATAACCACAGGAGCCGAGTGTATCGGCTTCGCAAGATAGTCCATTGTGATACAGCGTGACGGAGTGCTGATGTCGGGGAGAAAGCTCTCCGCTGGTGAGCATCATCTCCAGTTGCTTAAGTATCAACGGAAAGGTCTGCTCTAGGTGTAGCGCGTCATCGTCACTGAAAGCACCGTTGAATCCGGCCCGGTCAGCGAGAAAATGCAGGCGGTTGCCTTCCTGCACCAGACGAGCTCCAAAACAGGGTGTGATCGTACTCTGTAGCCCCCACTGCTGGCAGGCGGGATTCTCCGGCTTTGTACCGGATTCTGAGTGATTGTTCATTATTATTCCTGATTAAAGGGAAGGATTAATTAAGGGTAACGCTTCGAAGAATGACATAGGGACCATTGCGGTCCTGACGGCGTTCAGCAAACACGGCCAGAACGCCGCGTATATCTTCCACCTCGCGGCCAGCATAATGGCAGATACTGCCTGACCATTTATATTTGCCCGTACGGAAGCGAAACAGTCGGGAGCCAGGATGTCGTCGGTACAGGGCCATTGCCTGACGTTTACTGATGATTTTCATATCCAGCCTCGCTCAGCGAATGACACAATTTCATCCTGACCTACAACTAGGTGGTCGAGCGTGTTCACATCAACGAGCGCCAATACTTCTTTAAGCCTGCCCGTAATGTTGCGGTCACATTGACTGGGTTCCGGATCTCCGGAGGGATGGTTGTGTGCGAGGACCACAGCTGCAGCATTGGAGCGAAGCGCTGACTTCACTACCTCACGGGGATGGACCTGGACATGGTTAATCGAACCGGCAAATAGCGTTTCACCCTCCAGTAAACGATGCTGGTTATCGAGATAGAGCACCATAAACACTTCCCGTTCTTGTCCTGCCAGCTGTAACCGAAGCCAGTCACGGGCTGCCGTACTTGAGGTAAAGGATATGCCGGGCTGGCGCAGATATTTTTCCAGCAAGTTGATAGCGCGGCGGATGGTCCGTTGGGCATAGGGTGTCAATCCGGATGTTGCGGGGAGCTGGCAATCATGCTGGGCCATAACCGTCAGTGGAAAAAGTTCAGGCTGTGATGACACCGGGGATAATGCGGTATTCATGTCAGGCATTCCTCAGTCGATGAGATGCATAATGGAGTTGCACTCTGGATGGTTCAGCGCGAAGTCGCGTAAGCGATAATAGTGCTCAGTCATCGCATCACACTCGGTGCGACAGGCGTGGTGACTGTATGTCATCAGACAGGCGACTATTCCTGCTGCTTCACTGGTGAGTTCTGCTCCATTGCCGTTCATGCTGTTAAACAATGCCCACTTTTCATCATCCTCCGACTCAGGAGACATAAAAGCACCGCCGTTGCTGAGCGTCGAAAAGTTCCAGATGCCACCGTGGTAATCGGCACACAGACGGCCCATCCAGCCAAAGATTCGGGGCTCAAGGGTTATCCATTGTGGGATGGAGCCAAAGTGCTGCGGCCAGAAGCCGATGCGTAACTCGTCAGGGACCACTGAGGCAGTAATTGTGGTATGCTCCGCGAACTGATGATTTTGTGTATTCATTAAACTATCTCCTTATGCCGGAACTGTTGTTTAACGCCCGAAAAAATCGAGCATGTTTTCTGCCATTACCCACAGGGCGCGATTGAGCTTCACATCGCCATCAATACCGGTAACAGCACGGGTGCGGCTGCTTTTCCCCTGAGTGGTTCGCCCTGACAATCCACCTTTCATCAGGTTCTCCTGCACGCGCTGGTATACGGTCCACAGGTCATCGCTGTAGTCCTCCCGGCGACGAGGGGTCAGCAACTGCGATACCGTGACCGGCTGGTGGTCTTCACCAAAGCGATATTTCAGCGCGGCATTCGCCAGGGCGTTACGGGCTGGTCCTGGCAGTGCCAGTGACTGCATTGCATCGCGCTTCTCCTCTACCCGGTCAAATACACCGAGCACTTCGTAAGCCCCTTCAATCACCTTCTCAACAACATTCCCTTTATGTGGTACCCGCACTTCGCCAAATGACTGTCCGCAGACCAGACCGTTGGTACAGACGCCGCGAAATAGCCCCGGCAGCATCTGGTAGCTTGATGAGCCGTCGTGGCTGTTGAGCAGGATGATTTCCGGTACCTGATGGCCGGTCAGTTGCCCGGCACGACGCAGGCGAAGCATGTGTTTAGTGTGCTCCCGCTTGCTCTGGTCGCGAACCTTTGTCTGGCAGGCAAAGAACGGCTCAAAACCTTCACGCTGCAGGCTTTCGAGAATGGTAATGGTAGGGATGTAGGTGTAACGGTCTGAACGAGACTCATGCTTGTCACTCCCGAACACGCTGGGGACATGGCTCATCAGCTCTTCGTGGGTCAGAGGCCGGTCACGGCGTATCTGGTTTATACGGCCAAAGCGGCTGGCTAATCGCATGGGTAACTCCTTATGCAGTGGGTAAAAATACAAAAGGCCACACTTCCCGAGGGAGGTGTGGCCTGACTTTGTTTATATCGGTGATGTGCTGCTGGTGGTTATGCAGGGAATTTGCGGATGCCATAACGATTGATATACCGGTTCAGCCAGTAACCGGCATCCGGCTCAAAGTTCCAGGTCCGCCAGACCATGCAATGCCCATGACGGATAACCATACGGAAATGCGACCCCTGGTCATCCTCTATCGCAACGTTGGAATATTGAGACGCAACCGCCTCTGCCTGCTGGCGTGTAAACGGCCCATCAGGCAATTCAGTAAGTTCAGGCATACAGGCTCCTTAAAACAAAAAGCCCCTGTGGCATAAGCGACAGGGGCTGAATCAAAAGGGTAAAGAATTGGCTAAGACGCCTTACCTCCGACAACCGTGACCTGCAGCGGTTGGTAATACTGCGGGTCGAAAACAGACAGTGGCAGGTCAATCTGGTAACCATTACGCTCTTCCGTTGCCTTCATGATTTCGACGGAGCTGACGTTTTCCACGCATTCGTTCTCCAGCGAGGCTTCCTGAGAGCGAGTGGCATCGCTGTCGCCAAATGCAGCCACCGCCATATTCCCCATGGCCAGCGTGTTCCCCCCTTTATCTTTCAGACGCAGGGAAAGTGTCAAAGGCCCGAATCCTTCACCGCTTCCGCCGTTGTCCAGGCGAAACTGCCAGACGCAGACATTGCCTGGCACCCAGACCATGTCTGTGTTGCGGATACTGATGTAACGCTGTTCTTCGGCCTGAGCCGGTGACAGCAGACAAAGGCTCAGAGCGAAAACTGAGATAACGCCTTTCAGCTTCTTCATGGATTTTTCTCCTGATTCTCCGGCAGATAGAGTTTTCCCATTTCCTTGCCATCGTGCGAATACACCACAGATTTTTCACCCGTATAGCTGTCGGTTTCAATTCTGAAGCTCAGAGTGATATTGTCCGCAAGGCACAGGGCTGCCATCAGTGGCTGCACCGTTTTCTGCTGCATATCAGCAATGTAGTAATAATTGCCTGACTCACAGCCTTCCGGTGACTTGCGGGTTTTCATCACCGTATATTGCGGTGTACCGAAGGCATCCTTTTTTACCCACTCCTGGGCAATATCGGATTTATGCGAGACAACCTTGCTGAATGGTGGTGGAGTCAGGTCCTTAAACCGGGCTATCGCTTTCACGCCAGCATCTTCCTTGCTGTCGCAGCCAGAGGCACTCATTGCACCGATAACTGTCAGAACGGCAAGCACAGGTGGATACAATTTCTTCATGGTGCAGATTCCTTATTATTCGTCCGTTCCGTTGCTTCAGCAGTTGCCAGTTCGTCGGCACAACTCAGCCAGACTCTGTTGGGCTACCCACTGCTGCAATTTCTGCTCTGAGGCAGAACGCTTCGCCGCCAGGGCAGCCTGCTGCTGTTTGTTGACACAGTTTTCCGGAAATGCAGCAAGCACCTGCTTGCTGTGAGGTTCATTAACTAGCTCCAACTGATACTGGGTGTCGATGATAGTGAAGTAACACCCTTTCCCCTGGTCTTCCCCCTGATAGACCGATGTCAGGTCGGAGTAATAACCGCTGGCAGGTTTCAGATTCAGCTTGCGCACGGTATGCGTTTTTTTATCGGCGAGAAAATAAGCACCACCACCACGCTGACGCAGCAGGAATTGCCTGGTCCAGGGATAATTGCCAATCACACTGGCCTGATAGAGCGTATTGTTTAGCGTGTCGTTATCCATGCCATCGGCCGATTTCCAGCCATCCGCCTGCATGTACTGCCAGAATTTGACGGTACCCACGACAGTTTCGGCAGACGCCGGAAAGACAGCGCCAGCGCAGAGACTGACGGCCAGCGCAGTTGTGGTCAGTAATTTCTTCATCATGATTCCTTATGAGGTAAAAGACCGTCGCCAGTTCTGGCGAGCAGTGAGTGAAAAATGTGAAAATGGGGAAGAGCTCTGAGGAACTCTGGTTCGGCGAGAACGTTGCGAATCTGAAGGTCAGGCACGAACAGTTTCGGGTGCAAGGTAACCGCATGGATATCGTTCAGCGGAAACACTGCTACGCGATGATGATGCTCTCCAGTCAGATACCAATGCCCGCCGCAGAGTACGAGGCGGTAGGGTGCAAGCCCTGAGCAACGACAACCTTCAGCCAGCAGCGTCACGCGACGATGCTCTGATATAGCCCTGACAAGGCGTGTAAATATGCCTGGCCTGGGCGGCGACAATGACTCCGATTCTGCCCATATGAGGCACGGAGACTCACCAGGTCCACTCAGCAGTGAGCTGACCATGTGGCTATCCATGTCAGGAAACAAGGCCTCCACACCTGACTGACGAGCAAAAGTCAGCACCGCCAGTTCGCGCTGATGGCTACCTGAAAGCAGACGACAGGTGCCGTCGCGATATTCCAGGTCCAGGTACATCAGTCGCTCACGAAAATCGCGGCGGAGGGTACGGAGCGATACACCAAACTCTGCGGCAAGAAGACCCATATCCAGTGTTTCGCCAGCAACAAGGCGGCTGATAATGAGGGACAGCCGAACCGCCAGCCGCTCATGGCGACGCTCAGTCTGGGACATTAGATTTTCTCCATCCTGTTAACAGGCTGAAAATTAAGTGATTAGTGTAACGAAGGGGTCGGACAGGGTATGGACATGGGAAGGCGTATTTTTTCAGTATGTGGATTTCAGCCATGATGCGGCTTTGCGCCTAATCGATGGGTTGGTTGCTCATTAATTGAGCGCGGCAAGGACAGGGAGTGTCCGCCATAAGCGGTTTGTCAGAAGAAAATCCAGTCCCAGACGGCACGGGCAACAGTCACCACTGCTTCCCGTACGGTTCGAATCACAGCCCTTACAGGCTCTGGCAGAAAAGATGATGACTCCACAGTGCCAATCATTTCATCCACTGCATTACCAAAGCGCTCGCGTGCCTGCTTTTTTACTGGCTCTGTACAGAGCCTGCCATGCAGTTGTGTCGTCAATGGGCTGGTGGCCCGGTCAGGCAGGCTATTCATCATGGTATCTACCAGAGATTCCATACCCCACCCGGTTCGTGCTGAAACCACACAAACAGGGTGATGCGGCAGAAACTGCTGTTGTACGGCATTTCGCTTCGCCTTAATCGTCGACATCTGAGCCAGGGAAGGCAGGTTATCGGCAACACTCCACTGATGGCAGGGCTCGGCCTTGTCAGCCTGATTAACAACAAACAGCACCCGGCGCTGATACGCCAACATCACTTTGTGATAAAAGTGTTCATCCACTGACAGTGCCCGATCATCAGCTTTGATGACCCATAACACCAAATCCAGCTCGGGTAGGATGCGACGATACAGTGCGGTGTATTCTTCGTCACGTTGCTCGCTTTCACCAACACCAGGTAAATCAACAATCATCAGGCTGTGATTGCCATTGCGAAACCGGAAGCGCAGCACATCGCGCGTGCAGGCCGCCACATCGCTGACAGGCGTGACTTCGCCCTGGAACAGGGCATTGCAGAGAGACGATTTACCTGACCCACTTTTGCCCATAATGCCAATAACCGGCTCGTACTGTGTGAGACTACGAAGGCGTTTAAGAATAAGACTGCGAAGAGTAGGAGGCAGTGAAGCCAGAGGCTTCTCAATGGCCAGAAGGCCGTCAGTTTTTTGCATACGGAGATCTCAATGTGAAAAATAAAAAGACCCGCGATCCTGTAAAGGATGCAGGGGATTCACTGAGATAATATCTGTCTGAAATTATTTGGAGTGAATGCTATTTATCTTCTGCATATCTGGCATCGTGCCAGGCATTCATAATGATAACTTCCAGCTCTTCGTTAATTTTTCTACCATTTTTCTTTGCAAGCATATCGAGCTTTTCTTTAATGTCCTTCTGGACATAGGTGTTAATCACTTTTTTGTCAGCAATGTTTTCCCGGAATACATTCTGATTGTATGTTTTTTTCATCCGTTGAATCATCAGACGCCGAGTGTCGGGATGGGCAGGCCAGGAATACAGCACGGCCGTGAGAAACGTAACCACCTGTTGCTGTCTGATTTCAGTCATAAATGAAGGCATGTAATCGGGTTTGATATGCTCCATAACATATTTAAAAGCCCATGCACATTGTTTATGATTTTTAAGGTCAATCCATTTAAATGGTCCTGGTAACTCCCGGTTTCGCTGAATCCAGATATTTTTTAATGAAGAGAGTGTTTTGATCTTAAAAATTAACTCGACATCCCAGCTATCGAAACAGGTGTAGAGTACTACAAGTGCATGCTGGTAGGTTTCTGGAATAACAGCAAATACGCCATGCCGAATAACCGGAGGCCGTTCACGGTAAAAATCAACCTCTAGTGGATTGATTTCCTTAGGGCCCATGGTTGAAAGTATATTCCATGCAAAATAAGCGGAGCTATAGTCCTTTACCCATTCAAAATTCGTCTCCGGGACGATACTGGATAATAACCCATTTTTCATTTCCCGTACGAACTTATTGTACTCATGGGTGTTTTTAAATTCATTATTAAGGTCTCTCAGGATCATGTCCATAACCTCCTGATTTTTATAATCAGTTATGAGGATTAGCGGAGTGCGCTCCCGGTATCCTTCGATGTTTTTCTTCATGTATTCGATATAAAACCGGCACGCTCTTTCTGTTCTGTCCGTCAGCTGTTCTTTCATAATTACATTTTCATTGATTTTAAAGTGGGTATCACTACGTAGGTTAATGCGTGTGTAATACGTAGTCAAATGCGTTGCTTTCTGCGTCGATATCTGCGTAATAAAAAGTGTAGTGAAAGTTATGTTTTATGTAATGCGCAGTGATGCGGGATTAGCTGGTTTTCGATGTAAAACAAGAGGATAAGCTGCTAACTGACCTTCGGGGAAATAAGAAGGGCTTTTTCAAAGAACAGGTAGTCCGGTGACTATAAGCCCATGAAGACAAAAGAGGAAGGATGACGATTACCTGAGCGATTGATGTCTGCAACAGATAGAGGTAACAGAAGAATGTAAGACAGTCATGCACATGAGCGCGTCGAAATACATCTCAGAACCGGTTGACCCCTAGAGGTCAACATAGCCCGCTTTTTTTTACGTATCTCCCCATGGGTATGCCCCGGAGCAGTGACCGCAATTAAATATCACTCATCCGGGTTACCTTTCTTAACCGGAGATACCAAATCATGACCACTCATCCCTTACTTACCGAGGACCAGTTGATTGACATGGCATTTATTACCAGCCTGCTGCAGATGACAGACAAGTGGATTTACAAGCTTATTAAGGACGGTTCCTTCCCCAAACCTATCAAGCTGGGACGAAGCTCCCGATGGCGGAAGAGCGAGGTGGAGTCCTGGCTTCAGGAACGTGTCGACCAGTCCCGTAAATAACCTCACTCTTAACTAATCCCACTGGCAAGAAAATAACTATCCGGCTCATCCGGAGGTTTTCTGCTGCCTGTCATTTGCCCCTGAAGGAATAAGCATCATGAAAGACTATAAACCGCGTTACGAAGAACTTCACAAATACTACCAGACCTGGCTGACCGACTTTACGAAGTTAACGGTCAGGTCGGGCATGTGTCACCAGAATATCTACCATCACCATAGCCTGACGATCGGAAGCTTTACGTTTCCGGGAGAGGAGGAGGTTATCGCTATTGTTCCTCAGTGCCTGCATCGAATTATTTATGGCAGAGCTGCGGCATCGCTGACGGTCAATGATGACCTGAGCGTCAGCTTATTTACCCAGGAGCATCTGCTGGCTCATCATCCGATGCTGGAGGGGGTTTTGCTGTCTGAGTGCGTGCGTTTAAAACAACGCACTCTGGCAAATAAGCTCATCAGTTTGTTCCGCCAGTTCAGCGGTAGTGAGCTGCGTCTGAAGCTGGTCTGGCTGTGCTGGTACGATTTGATGCTGGGGAATTGCCTTGATGACTGGACCGACAACCTCAGGTTCAAAAAAGACAAAGAGATGGATATCTGGATCAATGACCGGCAGGCTGAAAACCCTGCGCTGACCAGTCTGATGGACGAGTATGTCTGCTTTGCATGGCGGACGACAGCTGAACCACTGAGTTAGGCTTCATCCATAGTCCTGCAAGGGATTTGGGGGGAATTGGGGAGTGAAAATTAATATAGGTTAATTAATATAATTAATAGACACTCCCTTTTTACATCTATCCCCCCTAATCCATGCAACTCCCTCTGCTATGGCCCTTCCTGAAGGCCTGGTGCATTCCACTGGCTGGCCCTTGCCAGCACTAAAGAAACTCATACTATGCAAAACAATCAACGATGGGAGTCAGACTGGTTTCTACAGTCACTCCTGAACAACCATATCGACAAACTGGTAGAGCGCTATTCTTGCCTGCGGGCATTCCGAACAGATCTGTTTTACCAGGATCATACCGCTAAGTATTTCCTGCAGGATCACCAGCAGCTCGAATGGGATATCCGAAAGCTGATGAACCGTATGATGCAACTCGAAGCGGTGGTCGGTTTCTTCTGGGTTATCGAATGGACAGAAGACCACCACTACCATGCTCATGTCGTGTTCTGGCTGGATGGTAGTAAAACTCAGAATACCTATACCTGGGCGCAGCAAGCCGGTTTGTACTGGAGCGATATCACTAACCGGGAAGGCTGGTATCACCGATGTGAGTTTAAAGAGCATTACGAGGCCAACATCAACATTCCGGTACGTTACAGCGATCCGGACAGTATCACCAACATCCGACAGGTACTGGCGTATATGACCAAAATTCAGCAGAAACATGGCCTGCTGCTGTACGGCTGCAATGAAGTCCCCGGGCGCCCAGCATCCGGGCGTCCACGCAGAATTGATTTCTGAGTATCACAGTTTTTACTCAAAAATCTCATAGAGTGATAACTATATAGCTATCCCCTTCTTAATCCCTTTAAACTATTGAACCGGATGGCGTCAGCCTGCCCTTTTGGGGATGGCTAACGCCGTTCTACTGACATCTGATTATTCTTGATGACCTTTATCGCTCCCAATGATAATTATTGGTGCCAGAACAACCCAGACATCTCACTTGCGAGGAAAAACGCATTGAGTGAATATTGATTATCTATGAGATATTTGTGTCGGCCTAAAACAGACGATTAACGAGCGGTTGGAATGTATGCAAAAGCAAGCAGCAGATAATAAATTAAACCAAGGAAATAGGTATGGCATCCGCGTTAGGTTGGCTTGATCATGATGCAAACGCACAGGCCAAAACGTTAAATATTCTTGCGCTCTTTCAACAAAAAGAGAGCCGAGATGAGCTGGGTATCGGCACTATCAGAGATAGTTTTGCTGAACAACTATTTCCAGGAACCAGCACCATTCAAACCCGTTTACGTTACATGCTTTTTGTTCCATGGATCTATCAGCGTCTCGAAAATAAACGCATATCCGCTGCAAACTTTGGTACCCAGGCCGCCCGTGACGAAAGAGCCTTAATTATCCCCCTCTCCAAGCTCGAAGAAGATTCGGCCGGTACATTTGGTAAAAACTCACGCGAAAAGCTTAAACGTCTGCCCAGTTCCGTTTACTGGTCCGGGCTACGTCGCTGGGGTATTCGCGAGATCCTGTGGTCACAGGAAGAATATCATCGACGTGTTGATGAACTTTATCGCTCACGCACGGAAATCAGTGAGCAGAAATATAAAGAAGAAAATCGTGGTGATATGGGCGACACCAGCTTGTACAAACCAGCCCAGAGCTGGCACTCCAGCCTGCCTGCGCCACCGCCCAATTTTCCTGATGATGCAACGTTTGCACTAACACGCCAGGAAGCCAGCTTTCTTCGCGACCGTATTCAATTGTCCTGCAAAGGCAGTCTGTTGGCTTGGCTGACGCTGCATAGCGAACCAGCAGATGTGAGTTCACCATGGGAACATCCGGATTACGCGAGGTTCCCAGATGAACTCAAGGAACTGCTGACTCACGCGCGGCTTTTTTCTTATACGATGCACGGCGCAGCCCTGCTTTATAACTATTTGCTCGCCAAAGAGCGTTCAGATAACGACCTTCTGTCTCAACACAATGACAACTTCGTCAACTGGTTTACTGCACTCCCACGCAAAGAAATCGGTACCTGGTCGCTCGGCCGTATGTGGGAACTCGCCGCCGAACCGGGCTATAGCATTAGCCTAAAAACCCGCCGCTTTGTGGAACAGTGGATTGCTCTTATCCGACAGTCCCCTGAGACATTACTCACCAGTAAAGAAGCCTGTGCTCTAATCCGTGCCCGCGAAATGACCCTCAAAGGCCCACGTTCGCGCTTCAAAAACAGACGCGCTCTGGAGCAATGGAGTGGATATGCCGGAACCCTGCGGCTGGTCTACCGCTGGCATAACGTCCAGATAATACTTAAGGATCTGGCGCACGGTCTCAGGAGAGAAGAATGCTAAACCCCAATAATCGCAGCTTATATACTTCGGCACTAACCTCTCCGCCCGGCATGGTGTTTGACGAAGCCATCGCCACCAGCTTCTCACTCGACCCGGTATTTTTACTGCAGGCGCCGGTCTATTTGGCGTTCACAGCGACTGACAGCAATCGTGCTCAGGATCCGCTATCCATTTTTGAAGCCATTCGTCGTTATTCCGAACGTATCACGGTGTACGTCCAAAAAGGGCGTATTCAAGTCCCAGCAAAGCTCAAGCCCAACCCCTTATTCGGCCTGCTTGAAGAGATGATTGTTGAATCAAAAGCCAAAGGCCGCGGAGTCTTTCACCCAAAAATCTGGGCGATTCGTTTTATCAATCCTGAAACAGACGAAGTGATGTACCGGCTGGTCGTACTGAGTCGAAATTTAACCACCGATTCATCTTGGGACCTCTCTTTGCAACTGGACGGCTACCCCGTAAAACGTAAGCAAAGTGCCAATAAAACGCTGGTGCATTTATTCTCCGTACTGCCCAAACGGGCGACGGGAAAAATGGCGAAACATCGCCGGGCGCAGGCGCAGCGCTTTGCAGATGAACTGTTGTATGTGGAATGGGAATGTCCCGCAGGCTTTGATGAGGTTGCTTTTTTCCTGCCTGGCGAAGGATACGACTGGCAGCCACCCGAAGCGGATCGTGCGGTGGTTATCTCACCGTTTTGCACCGACGAGGCACTGCAACACATCGTGAAGCATTGCCAGCAAGCCGATGCGCTGATTTCACGCCCGGACACTCTGCTTACCTTGAGTGAAGAGACGCGCAGCCTTTTCACGCGTCAGCTTCACCTTGACGATGCCGCAGAAGAGCAAGCATCCGATGAGAGTACCCCTGACGACATCATCGCTTCCGGCCTGCATGCCAAAGCGTATCTGTTTGAAAATGGCCGGGACAGTGAGCTGGTTCTGGGTTCAGCAAATGCCACCAGCGCAGCGCTACTGGGGAAAACGAACTGCGAAATTTTAGTCTCGCTCAAAGGTAAGAAAAAGCACACGGGTACCATTGATGACCTTCTGAGCAGCGATGGAATGGAAAGCTATCTGCAAGATTTCGACCCTGCCCAGCCGTTTGAACCCGATGTCCTGCGTGTAGAAGCCGAGTCCCATGCTGAACAGGCACGTGCGTTGCTCGCCGACGCCGCATTGACTCTTCACTGTCACCCCGGTGAAAACAACCAAAGTTGGGCATTGTGGCTTGTTGGTGAAATTCCTGAGCTACCGGGTATCGTGCAGGCAACTGCGTGGCCCGTGACGGTAGCTGACGGACTTGGCTGTAGCCTGCTGGACCAGGCCGATGGGAATAAAAGAGCACTCGGTGAGTTTTCAGTCCCGGCCATTACCGGGCTTACAGCGTTTTCCCTCAAAACATCGCACCCGGATGTATCGATCAGATTCGTCCTCAATCTGCCGATTGATGCCTTGCCCCCCGATCGCCACGCAATGATTTTACAAAGCAGCATGCAGAAACAGGATTTTCTGCGTTATTTGTTGATGTTGATAGGCGAGGCGGGACAGCAATCCTTCTTTGCCGAAAACGCCTTTGGCGATGGCCATTTCTTTACAGGGCTTGCCAGTGGCGAAGAATTTGCTGTACTGGAAGAGCTGACGCGTATCTATAGTCGTGAGCCTGAACGCTTAAAAGATATCGCCGCGCTGATTGGCAATATGCGCAAAGGACAAAGCGACATGATTCCGCAAGATTTTCTTGCTTTGTGGGCCGTATTTGAATCAGCCATGGGAGGCCGAAATGGCCGATAAGCACCCCAGTATAATTGCCCCGCTCACGGGATTGAAAGATTTTCAGCAACGCACCGTGAATTATGTTTTTCAGCAATTTTATGGTGATAAACAGCAAAATCGCTTTCTGGTAGCCGATGAAGTGGGTCTGGGAAAAACGATGGTTGCGCGCGGCATCATCGCCAAAACCATCGAGCATTTACAGGATAAAGTCGGCAGTATCGACATCATTTATATCTGCTCAAATTCGGCTGTTGCGGCGCAGAATATTAAGCGCCTGAATGTCAGCAATGAGGAACAATTTTCGCACTCAACGCGCCTGACATTCCTGCCAAAACAGGTACGGTCTCTGCGCAAAAACAGAATCAATTTTATCAGCCTGACGCCAAACACCGCCCTCGATCACACCCGCAGCCGTGGCGGCCATAAAGAAGAGCGCGCGATCCTGTATCGTATTTTGTACGATTTGCCGTTGGCAAAAGGCGAGCGTCGTGAACGTTTACGCTTGGGTATGCTTAACCTGCTACAGGCAGCAGCAAGCCGGTCTGGCTGGCATTCCACAGTTGACCAGCTTTCTGTCGACGACATTGACAGGGAACTGGCAAAAGATTTTCGTAGCAAGGTGTTAGACGATGCCAAACTGTACGCTCTGCTCAAGGAGGGGTGCGAGTATTTCGCCGACGACGACGAGGACAGCGAGACGCACGATTCTGAACTGCGCTACACCCTGATCGGCAAACTCAGATGCAAACTGGCCGCAGTGTGCTTATCCGCGCTGCAGCCTGATCTGGTTATCCTTGATGAATTTCAGAGGTTTAAAGCCTTACTCGATGGTGATGATGAAGCCGCATTGCTGGCAAAAGCACTCTTTGAACACCCCGGAGTACGCGTGCTCTTACTCTCTGCAACTCCGTATAAAATGTTCACCCTCGATCAAGAAAGCGAAGAGGATAACCACTACGCCGACTTTATCCGCACATTGCAGTTTTTGTACAACGATGACAGTCAAATTAAGAATATTCAGCAGCATTTGCTCAATCACCGTACCGCTTTGCACGCCTCAGTAAACGCAGCGGAGACAAAAAAAGCTCTGGAAAACGCTTTATTACAGGTGATGTGCCGTACCGAACGGGTAACGATGACAAAAAAGTTAGATGCGATGACGAAGGAAGTCTCACAACCAGCCATGATTACGCCCGCCGATCTTTATCACGCGGCGGCGGTTGATGGCGTCGCCATGGAAGTACAAGCTCGCGATGTCCTAGAATACTGGAAATCGATGCCTTATCTTTTCAATTTCCTGAAACATTACGAATTACGTACCCGTATGGATAAGGCACTGGAATCGCCTTCAGATGCATTGCGTAAACTCGTCAAATCAACAAAACCACAGTTGCTGACGAAGGCAAAACTGGAGCGCTACGAGCCGCTTGATGCCGCCAACCCACGTATGAGGATGCTGTTTGAAGACACGCTGGATAAAGGCATGTGGCAGCTTTTGTGGATGCCTCCTTCTCTGCCTTATATGACACCAGACGGGGTATATGCCAACAAAGGCAACCTAACCAAAACGTTGGTTTTTTCCGCCTGGAGTGCAGTACCCAATGCGATTGCCACTGTCTGCTCTTATGAAGCCGAACGACGAATGATTGGCGCTGATCCCAAGATTCTGCACAGCCAGTTCAAGAAAAAAGTAAAACCGCTGCTCAATTTTGCGAAATCATTAAAAGATGGCCGCCTCAACGGGATGCCCGTTATCGCCTGGATGTTGCCGTCACCGACTCTCGCCTGCCATATCGATCCACTTGACATTGCTCGCCAGCATGCTGGCGAGCCGTTGAGTGTAAAGGCAGTAAGGGCGATTGCAACGGCGAAATGTGAAGCGCTGCTTGAGACACTGGGTAACGGTGAGCCGGGTACGCGTGCGGACGAACGCTGGTACTGGGCAGCCCCGGCGTTACTGGATGCCCAAACCGAAACGCCAAATTGGTGGCATGGCGAACATTACTGGTACAACGGGCCAACGAAAAATGAGCCCGCCGAAAACTTCCAGGAACATATTAACCTGTTTGCCCGGATGGCAAATGATGAGATCCCCCTCGGCCCACGCCCTAACGATTTGGCCGAAGTTATCTGTGACTTAGCTCTTGCCAGCCCCGGTACGTGTGCCCTACGGGCGCTAAGCCGTATCGACACTGGCCTGGCAACCGATTCGGCAGAGATGTTGTCCGCCGCAGCACAGATCGCTTCTGGATTTCGTTCGCTCTACAACCTGGCAGAGAGCATTTCGCTTCTACGCGGCACAGGGGATGACACTTACTGGCGGCTGACGCTGCGTTATGGCATCGATGGCAACATTCAGGCCATGCTGGATGAGTATGTTCATACGCTTCTGGAGTCAATGGGGTTGCAATATGAACCCGCCGAAGCGCAACTGGCGGCTATTGCATCCCGTATTCAGGCTGTGGTTTCACTGCGAACCACACAATTGAACGTTGATGAGCTCAAGACGAAAGGCGGTAATTATACTTGGAGCGATTTGTATACGCGGTGCCGCTTTGCCTTACGCTACGGCCAACTGCGGGACGACACGGATCAGGCCGTCGCTCATGCAGAGTCGGTAAAAGATGCGTTTAACTCCCCTTTTCACCCCTTTGTATTGGCTTCCACTTCAATCGGGCAAGAGGGACTCGATTTTCACACCTGGTGCCATGCAGTGATGCACTGGAATCTTCCATCAAACCCAGTCGATATGGAGCAGCGTGAAGGACGAGTACATCGTTATAAGGGCCATGCGGTAAGGAAGAATATTGCCGAGCATTATGGTTTGAGTGCACTTCATTCGCTGGCAGAACGTGCAGATCCATGGACACAGCTCTTCGCACTTGCGACAAGTCAGCGCAAAGCGGGACAGTCGGATTTGATTCCCTACTGGATTTTTGAAGAAGGAACCTCTCGCGTCGAGCGCCGTGTTCCCATGCTGCCGTACAGCAAAGAGAGCATTAAGTTTAGGCGGCTTAAGCGAGAACTGGCACTCTACCGGATTGTCTTCGGCCAGCCGCGCCAGGAAGACTTGCTGTTCGGCCTGAAACACAATGGCGATGAGTCTTTAACGGATTTAACTCAGTGGCTCATTTCTCTTGAACCACCAAAGGTGTGATCCACTGAAGGTATCCGCCTCCTTTTGTAGCCATAAGGTTAGTTGGTCGGAGAGTTACCGATAAGACTATCCCTTTATGATAGGATGTAACCTAACAAAACCAACCAAGCTAACTAACAGAATTTAATCATTAGAATTAGTAAGTTAAGGAATATGTATGCCAACTTTGGATTTTAAAGGTAAGCAGTTTGTTTATTCCCATCATCTGAGCGTACCTTTTCGCGAGTTAAAAGTAGAAACGGATAAATCTTTACCACTAGAAGGCAGCTCACCTTCACTCGATGACAACCTGATCATCCACGGTGATAATCTAGAAGCCCTTAAAGCTTTGCTGCCAACCCATGCAGGTAAGGTGGACTGTATCTTTATCGATCCGCCTTACAACACGGGTAATGAAGGCTGGTGCTATAACGACAATGTACGCTCACCGCTCATGCAAGAGTGGCTTAAAAAATCAGCAAATCCTGTTGATAAAGAGGATCTAGAGCGTCATGACAAGTGGTTATGCATGATGTGGCCTAGGTTGGCTCTTTTGAAAGAGTTGTTGGCTGATGAAGGCAGTATTTGGATGACTCTGGATGATAATGAGATCCACAGAGCCCGCTTGCTTTTTGATGAGATATTTGGTGAAGACAACTTCGTTGCTTGTTGTGCATGGGAAAAAACCTATACACCTAAAAGTAATGGTAGGGTTATCAGTACGGATCATGATTATGTTTTAGTTTATTCAAAAACATCGCAGTTTGTCGATCATGGTTGGAATTATCTTGCTAAAAATGAAGAGCAGATCGGTCGCTATAAGAATCCAGATAATGACCCTAATGGGCCCTGGAGAACATATCCGTTGGATGTACGTACGGAAGATAGCGAACGTCGAGAAAAATATCGCTATGAAGTTACATTACCATCAGGGAGAGTAGTTAAACCAGCTAAAGGTAGGCATTGGGCTTTGCCTGAACATGAATTTATACGGCAGATGGACGCTGGCGAAATTTATTTCGGTAAAAAAGGTGATGCAATGCCGACGAAGAAGGCTTATTACGACCCAAATGAAGATAAGGGAGTAATAGCTCGCAGCTGGTGGACATATAAAGATGTGAAGGGTAATCAAGACGCGAAGAAAACTTTGCTCGATATATTTGGTGATGTTGAAACAGATTTTCTTACACCAAAGCCATATCAGTTGATTCAGAGGGTATTGGAAATAGCAACAGATAAAGACGCTGTAATTTTAGATTCTTTTGCGGGTTCAGGGACTACAGCTCATGCGGTTCTAGAGATGAATAGAATTGATGGCGGAAATCGCAAGTTTATTCTAATCGAGTGTGAGGATTATTGTGATCGCACTACAGCAGCTCGTGTTCGCGGAGTCATAAAAGGTTATTCTTTTAAAGGTAAGCAAAAAAAAGAACTGCTTACTGAAAAAATCACTTGGTCAATATTTGAGAAAAAACATACCGAGTTACTTGAAAAAATCGCTAAAGTTGAAGCGAAGCATAATAAAGAATTCGATAAGATAAAAAAAGATCTGAAAGATGGCGTTCTAACTGTTACCGGTGAGCGAAAAATCGATGAATTTGCCCCAGGTATTGGTGGAAGCTTTACCTATTGTACCTTGGGCGAGCCCATTCAAATTGAAACTCTATTGACTGGCGAAAAAATGCCATCATTTGACGCATTGGCACGTTATGTATTTTATACTGCCACAGGACAATCCTTAGAAACTGTTGCGAAAGCCTCTGCTGATGGTTTTATCGGTGAAACAGATCTCTTCCGTATTCACTTATTCTACCGTCCTGAAAGTGAATGGCTGCGCTCTAATGAAGCTGCACTTAACGCTGACAAGGTTGAGATTATCGAAAAAAATAACACGACGAAAAAACGCACTATCGTTTTTGCTGTCGCTAAATTTATGAGCCAAAAAGACTTAACTGAAAAACGTATAGAGTTTTGTCAGTTACCATACGCCATCCATCGGATTATGGGGGCATAACATGGAGTTAAAAGACTATCAAAATGGTGTTCTGGACAAGCTTGATTACTACCTGAAAACTCTGTCAGAAAGTAAAGAAGAAGCGGAAGATTTTGTTGCCTTTCAAAAAATGAAGGGTAAAGACGCACGCATAAACGACTACGCCAAAGACGCCTGGGAACAGCTAGTACAGGAACGCCGAATTGATTTACTTAAAGATAAAAGTGGTCATTTTGTGCCTGCGCCATATGTATCAAGGTTCGATGGTTTAGAACAGCCTATCCCTAATGTATGCCTTAAAGTACCGACTGGTGGTGGTAAAACTTTATTAGGTGTGGCGGCGATTGAACGACTGCAAACTGACTTATTTACACAGCAAACGGGCATGGTGCTTTGGGTGGTGCCATCGGACGCCATATACAAGCAAACATGGAAGCAATTAGCCAATCGTGAGCATCCTTATCGGCAAATGCTAGAACGTGCTTCTGGTGGACGAGTCAAAATGCTCGAAAAGAACGATGCGTTTACAAAGCGAGACATTGACGAAAATCTTTGTGTAATGCTGTTAATGCTGCAATCCAGTGCACGCCAATCTAAAGAAACACTCCGTATGTTTCGTGATAGCGGTCGATTCACCACCTTTTTCCCTATTGAGGATGATACGACGGCTAATGAAGCATTACTGACTCAAATTCGCAATTTAGACTGTAACGACCTCTCTGATTATGGCTGGCAGGAAGGCATCGCGCCAGGATCTGTATCGGTGAAGCAGAGTTTAGGCAATGTATTACGGTTAGTCCGTCCAGTAATTATCATTGACGAAGGTCATAAGGCATACAGCGACACGGCTAGAGATACACTTTGCGGCTTTAATCCGAAGTTTATTCTTGAACTATCTGCTACCCCTAACGCAAACGGCAAACACCATTCGAATGTATTGGTCAACGTATCGGGGCAAGCCCTGAAAGATGAGCAAATGATTAAGTTGCCAATCAACTTAATCAATGAAGATAAAAGTGAGTGGAAGCACACTTTATTGCTCGCACACTCTAAGCTGAGTGAACTTGATCGCGATGCTCAGCAGTTTCAGAACGAAACAGGTCGTTATATTCGCCCTATCATGCTGATCCGTGTAGAGCGCACAGGTAAAGATCAGCGTGATTCGGCTTTTGTTCATGCTGAAGATGCGCGTGAGTATCTGATGGATAAGTTGGGCGTAAATGAAAATGAAATCCGCCTGAAAACGTCAGACAAGGACGAACTAGGCGATGATGATTTGCTCAGTGATATGTGCCCTGTGAAGTACATCATTACGAAAGATGCATTGCGTGAAGGCTGGGATTGTCCCTTCGCTTATGTGTTGACAGTGTTATCTAAGATGACTGCGAGAACTGCGATTACGCAAATGATTGGTCGGGTACTGCGCCAGCCGCATGCGCGTTTAACGCAAAAACCAAGCTTAGATGAATGTTATGTCTATACCTTTGATCAAGACGTAATGAATGCCGTTGCCGGTGTTAAGGAAGGTTTAGAAGAAGAAGGTATGGGAGATGTTGCAAATCAGGTCAAAGCCTCTGAAGCTAATAAGCCTGCCACAGCAGTGACCAAAGAAACTTTATTGCTTAGAGAGCGTTTTCGCTCTTTACCTAAAGTATTTTTGCCGAGAGTTTTACATCGAGATAATCGTTGTGAAGACGGCTACAGATTATTTGATTACGAAAGAGACGTTTTAGGTGACATAGATTGGGAGTCTTTGTTATACCTGAATGCCGATAATTTTCAGTTAGTCAATGACAAGTTACAACGTACCATTGCTCGCATCGACTACAAAATGTCAAAAGATAACCAAGGTGAATTGGATTTAGCTGACCCAGTGCAAGAAAATATAGTGTTTGATGCCAGTGTGGGATTGGATATTTCCTATATGGTTCGCCAGCTTACTGATGTTATCCCCAATCCGTGGCAAGCAATGCGGATATTAACGCACACTTTAGACATTTTGCGTGATAATGGCGTCAGTGAAGAGTCGTTGTTCACCAATCGCCTTGAATTGCTCAAGGAAATGAAGCGTGATATTAAACAACAGGTTGTTCAATTGTCGGAACAAGTCTTCAGGGCCAAGTTGGAAAAGGGAGATATTTCTCTTCGATTACTCGCATCCGACAATGACAAACTGAATTGGGAACTGGCGCAAACCTTAGAAGTAAATATCACGGAGCATGAGCAAGTGCTTCGTCGCAAAGACGGCTCAGAGCTAGAAAGAAGCTTGTTTGAGAAAGTGTACCAAAATGGACTTAATAGCCTAGAGCGAGAAACCGCCTGGTATTTGGATAAACAAGAATCAGTGTATTGGTGGCATCGTATCGCGGTAAATCAACGCGAATATAGTCTTCAGGGTTGGCAGAAGCAGAAAGTTTACCCTGACTTATTGGTGTGTGTCGAAGAGCCTAGTTCAGGCAATTACCGTTTCTCAGTACTGGAGACTAAGGGCGAGCATTTGAAAGGGAATGATGACACTGAATACAAACGTCGCTTATTTGAATTGTTGACCGAACACGTCAAAACGGCGGTGGATACGGGAGAACTTACTTTGGAAGCGGCATCTGGTGGTATTTCATTCCGCATGCTCATGGAAAACAGTTGGTCGCAGGAAATTGTGCATGAATTGAACTAATTATCAATCCAGTTAAGGTTGTACGTCCTTCAACTTTCACGCTCCTCCTTAAAAGAGGAGCGAAGCTCAAATGGGGTGTCAAGTTTATGAGTAGGAAGTTGAGTCTGCCGATACCTTACCCTATGAAACTGTAGCTGTCTGTAATTAAAATTGTGTAATCGAATGTTAATGATATGTTCATTCCAGGCAGCTTTGTGCCATCAGAAACGAAAATTCTCATGCTGAAAAAGGACTAAATCTGCGATATCAGCCCAAAAGAATTATGTTGCTTCGGCTGATATCTTACCTGGCGTTAGCAAAAAATATTTTTTTGCATTCCTCGCTAATTTTAACTAACTCCAGCCCGATGAACCTCTCAGCCATCTTGACTATGCTTACAGAATTATAATCATCATTTAATAAGCGAAAACCTTTAATATATCCTTTGTCGGCTACGGGATATGAATATTTCGCCCAGTGTTCTCACTGTCTCTTATACACATCTGACGCTGCCGACGACTAGTCGAGTGTAGAT
>CAMKZP010000011.1 GCA_946477805.1 uncultured Enterobacter sp. | reverse complement strand
GGGTAGGGGAAGGGGCGATCCCTCTGTCCATCGGCTACGCCACCCTGCTGCATATGGACCAGGGCGTGGCGCTCGGCCGCGTGCTGCCGATGGTAATGCTCGGCGGCCTGACGGCGATTATTATCTCCGGCTGTCTCAACCAGCTTGGTAAACGCTACCCGCACCTCACCGGCGAAGGCCAGCTGATGCCAAACCGCGCGAATGCCGATGCCAGCGTCTCTCAGCCTGCGTTCTCCGGTAAAGCGGACGTAACCACCATCGCCTCCGGCGCGCTGCTGGCGGTGCTGCTCTATATGCTGGGCATGCTCGGCCACAAGCTGATTGGCCTGCCGGCCCCCGTCGGCATGCTGTTTATGGCGGTGCTGGTCAAGCTCTGCAACGGCGCTTCTCCGCGCCTGCTGGAAGGCTCCCAGGTGGTGTACAAATTCTTCCAGACCTCCGTGACCTATCCGATTCTCTTTGCCGTTGGCGTGGCTATTACGCCGTGGCATGAGCTGGTGGCGGCGTTCACCGTCAGCAACCTGCTGGTGATCGTCAGCACCGTTTCCGCGCTTGTGGCGACCGGGTTCTTCGTCGGCAAAAAGATCGGTATGCACCCGATTGACGTCGCCATCGTCTCCTGCTGCCAGAGCGGGCAGGGCGGCACCGGCGACGTGGCGATCCTGACAGCAGGCAACCGCATGAACCTGATGCCGTTCGCCCAGATCGCAACCCGTATCGGCGGGGCGATTAACGTCTCTGTCTCTCTGCTGATTCTGGGCAACTTCCTCGTTTAAGTTTTCAGGAAAAAACAATGAAACTCGCAAGCTTTTTATACCAGGGAAAACGCAGCTACGGCATCGTCCAGGCCGAGGGCGTGATTGATTTAGGTCGCCGTCTGGGCGACCGCTACGGCGACCTCAAGGCGCTGCTGCAGGGCAACGGGCTGGCGCAGGCCACCCGCTATTTGAACGACGCGGTGGACGTGCCGATAAGCGCCATCACCTTCCTGCCGGTGATTGTACAGCCGGAAAAAATCCTCTGCGTGGGCATGAACTACGCCGACAAGCGCAAGGAGTTTGACCAGCACAACCCGGCCCCGACGCTGTTTGTTCGCTTCCCGGATTCACAGACCGGCCACAACGAGCCGGTGCTGAAGCCGCGCCACTCCAGCGAGTTTGACTACGAAGGCGAGCTGGCGGTGATCATCGGCAAGGGCGGAGAAAACATCAGCCGCGATGACGCCCTGCGCCACGTGGCGGGCTACAGCTGCTACATGGACGGCTCCGCCCGCGACTGGCAGCACACCTGGTTCACCGCCGGTAAAAACTGGCGGCAGACCGGCGCGTTTGGCCCGTGGATGGCGACGGCGGACGAAATCCCGGACCCGCACCAGCTTGCTATCCGCACCTGGCTGAACGGCCGCATGGTGCAGGAGGACAACACCAGCAGCATGATCCACAAGGTTGCGGAGCTGATTGAGTACATCAGCACCTTCACCCGCCTGAGCCCGGGCGACGTGATCATCACCGGCTCTCCGGGCGGCGTGGGTAAAAAGCGCAACCCGCCGCTGTTTATGAAGGAAGGCGATCGCATTGAGGTGGAGATCGAGCATATCGGCCACCTGAGCAACGTGATTATGGAAGCGCCGGCCGTTGGGCTCGCGGCGGCACACTGAGCAAGGCGGCAGCATGCAATCGCAACCCATCGATTTTCGCCATACCCTCGTGGCGAAACACCCGGAACGCCTGAGCCAGATCCGCTACCTGCTGGCAGACAGCGGCCTCGGCCTGGACCATGACATTACGCTGTTTGTCGAAGCCTGGTCCGGCGCGCAGCTGGTGGGGTGCGCTGGCCTTGCCGCTAACGTCATCAAGTGCGTGGCGGTCAACGAGCAGCTTCGCGGGGAAAACCTCAGCGCGCGGCTGCTGGCGGAGGTGGAGAATGCGGCGCTGGAGCGCGGCCATTTTCATCTTTTCCTCTGCACCCGGCCGTGCAACAGGGAGCGCTTTGGCCGCAGCGGCTTCTGGCCGATCGCCCAGAGCGGGAGCAACGCGGTGCTGATGGAGAACACCCCGCAGGGGATCGCCCGCTACTGCCGTTCGCTCAGCGCCAGGCGCAAATGTGGAGAGAAAATTGGCGCGATCGTCATGAACGCCAATCCGTTCACCCTCGGCCACCGTCATCTGGTGGAGCAGGCGGCGCAGCGGTGCGATGCCCTGCATCTGTTTGTGGTGCGCGAAGACGCCTCGTTCTTCCCGTTCAGCGCGCGCATTGAGATGGTGCGCGCGGGCGTGGCGCATCTGCCCAACGTGGTGGTGCATGAAGGCTCGCAGTACATCATCTCTCGCGCCACCTTCCCGGCCTACTTCCTGAAGGAGACCGGCAAAGTGCAGCAGGCGTGGAGCGAAATCGACGTGCTTATCTTTCGGGACTTCATCGCCCCGGCGCTTGGCATCACGCACCGCTTCATCGGCTCGGAGCCGTTCTGCGATATCACCCGCCAGTACAACCAGACGCTGCACGCGCTGCTGGCCTCGCACATTGAGGTGGTGGAGATGCCGCGCATCAAGGCCGCCGGCAACGCCATATCGGCCTCGGAAGTCCGCCGCTTATTGAAAACGCAGCAGTTTTCCCGGATCCGGGAGATTGTCCCGGACTCCACCTTCGCGCACCTCGAAGCACATTATCGTGCGGGTGCGGAAGTTGCATAACTATCAGGAATTTATCATGAATATTGTAAGGGAGGCGCTGGCCGGAACGCAGGAGTCCAGCGACCTGATGGTGAAAATCGCCCCCGCTCACGGCGAGCTGGAGATTGTCATCCACAGTGAAGTGATTAAGCAGTTTGGCGAGCAGATCCGCCGGGTGGTCACCGAGACTCTGCGCGCCATGAACGTGCGCCAGGGGCTTATCATTATTGAAGACAAAGGGGCGCTGGACTGCGCGATCCGCGCCCGCCTGCAAAGCGCGCTGATGCGTGCCGCAGACGAGCAGACCCTCTGCCTGTCTCTTATACACATCTGCTGGGAGGCGCTGAAATGAACAAGCTCCGCCGCAGCATGCTGTTCCTGCCGGGCGCAAACGCCGCCATGCTCTCCACCGCGTTTATCTACCGTCCAGACTCCATCATGTTCGATCTGGAAGACGCCGTCGCCCTGCGCGAGAAAGACACCGCGCGCATGCTGGTGTTCCACGCCCTGCAGCACCCGATGTATCAGGATATCGAAACCGTCGTGCGCATTAATCCGCTGAGCACACCGTTTGGCCTGCCGGATCTGGAAGCCGCCGTGCGCGCGGGCGTGGACGTCATCCGCCTGCCGAAAACCGACACCCCGGACGACATCCACGAGCTGGAAGGCCACCTGGCGCGCATCGAGCAGGCGTGCGGGCGCGAGGTCGGCTCCACGCGGGTAATGGCGGCGATTGAATCGGCCATTGGCGTCATCAACGCCGTGGCGATTGCCCGCAGCTCGCCGCGTTTAATTGGCATCGCGCTGGCGGCCTTCGACTACGTGATGGACATGCAGACCGAGCGCGGCGACGGCACCGAGCTGTTCTACGCCCGCTGCGCCGTGCTGCACGCGGCCCGCGCCGCCGGTATCGACGCTTTTGACGTGGTCTGGTCGGACGTTAACGACGAGGCCGGGTTCCTGCGCGAGGTCGACCTGATCCGCAAGATGGGCTTTAACGGTAAATCGCTGATCAACCCGCGCCAGATAGACCTTCTGCATAACGCCTATGCGCCAACCCGGCAGGAGGTCGATCACGCCAGGCGGGTGATTGAGGCGGCAGAAGAGGGCGAGCGTAACGGCCTCGGCGTGGTATCGCTCAACGGCAAAATGGTGGATGCACCGATTATTAACCACGCGCAGGTGGTGCTGGAACGCGCGGCGGCCTCCGGCGTGCGTCGGTAAGGATGAAATAATGAACCAGACAGAACTTCTCCACGTGAATTTCCCCCATCTGCGGGAATTGAAGCCTTTCGATACCGCCCACAGCGCCACGCCGTGGCTGGCTGACGCCGACGCGAAGCACGGCCGCAAGCTCTGCGCCTCCCTCGAAGAGGCGGTTAAGCGCAGCGGCCTGCAGGACGGGATGACCATCTCCTTCCATCACGCATTCCGCGAAGGCGACCGGGTGATCAACACCGTTGTGGCGCTGCTGGCGCGGATGGGCTTCAAAAACCTGACGCTGGCCTCCAGCTCGCTGATGACCTGCAACGACGCGCTGATCGAACATATCGAAAGCGGCGTGATTACGCGGATTTACACCTCGGGCATGCGCGGCAGGCTGGCGGAGGCCATCTCCCACGGGCTGATGGACGAACCGGTGCAAATTCACTCCCACGGCGGGCGGGTGAAGCTGCTGCAGGACGGCGAGCTGAACATCGACGTGGCGTTTCTCGGCGTGCCGTGCAGCGATGAGTTTGGCAACGCCAACGGGACGCGCGGTAAATCGTGCTGCGGCTCGCTGGGCTACGCCATGGTGGACGCGCACTTTGCCCGCCGGGTGGTGCTACTCACCGAGGAGCTGGTGCCGTTCCCCAACATGCCCGCCAGCCTGGTGCAGGATCGGGTGGACTACATCGTGCAGGTGGAAAGCGTGGGCGATCCGGCAAAAATCAGCGTCGGCGCGGCGCGCGTCACCAGCAACCCGCGCGAGCTGGCGATCGCCCGCTATGCGGCGGACGTGATTGAGCACTCCGGCTACTTCAAACCGGGTTTCTCGATGCAGACCGGCTCCGGCGCGGCGGCCACCGCCTGCACCCGCTTTATGGAAGAAAAAATGGAGCGCAGCGGCGTGAAGGCGCGCTTTGCGCTCGGCGGCATCACCGGCAGCCTGGTGGATCTGCACGAGAAGGGCCTTATTGAAAAGCTGCTCGACACCCAGTGCTTTGACGGCCAGGCGGCGGCCTCGCTGGCGCGCAACCCAAACCATGTGGAGATCTCCACCAACGTCTACGCTAACCCCGGCAGCAAGGCGGCGAGCTGCGACCAGCTCGACGTGGTGATCCTCAGCGCGCTGGAAATTGACGTCGAGTTTAACGTCAACGTTATCACCGGCTCCGACGGCGTGATGCGCGGCGCGTCCGGCGGGCATTGCGACGTGGCTGCGGCAGCCAACCTGACCATTGTGGTCGCGCCGCTGCTGCGCAGCCGCATCCCGACGGTGGTAAAGCGCGTTACCACGCGGCTGACGCCGGGCGAAAGCATCGACGTGCTGGTCACCGACCACGGCATTGCGGTTAATCCGGCGCGCCCGGAGATCCGCGAGCGCCTGCTGGCTGCGGGACTCAAGGTGGTGGATATCAGCGCCCTTTACGAGCGGGCGATCTCCCTGGCCGGGGTGCCTGAGCCGATTGCGTTTACCGACAAAATTGTCGGGGTGATCCGCTACCGCGACGGCAGCGTGATCGACACCGTTCGACAGGTAAAGGAGGAGGTATGATTTCAGCGACACCCGTGCGGGCGGGTGTCAGCCTGGAGGAACTGCTGGCGGCGAAAGACCGCCGCGCGGCGCGACAGGCCGACATGCTCATGCACTACCAACAGCCGGTGATTTCCCTCACGCTGGTTACGCCGGGAGAAATTAAAGACAGCCTGCGCTATCGCAACACAATGGGCGTCGCGCTGCAGATGTGCGACCAGCTGCTGTGGGAGAACCGCTGGCAGGTGCTGGACCGCCAGGTGCTGTGGCTCCCGACCGGGCCGGAAGCGCTGTGGTGCGTGGCCCATCCGGCAGCGGAAATTAAAGCCCACTGCGCAGAGCTGGAGCAGACGCACCCGCTCGGCAGGCTGTGGGATCTGGACGTTATCTGCCCTGAAAACGGCCACGTCGGGCGTCAGTCTCTGGGGGCGCACCTGCGTCGGTGCCTGATTTGCGACGAGCCCGCGCACGCCTGCTCCCGCTCGCGCAATCATCCCGTTGAGCAGGTGGTTTCCCGCGTGGAGAAGACGATCGATGACTGGTTTACTCGCGACTAAGCCGCGTCCGGCGGAGGTGCCGGCGCTTGCCGAAGCGGCGCTGTGGCAGGAGCTGGCGCTGACGCCCAAGCCGGGGCTGGTGGACAGGCTGAACAGCGGTTCCCACCGCGATATGGACCACGCGCTGTTTGCGCGCAGCATCGTGGCGATTGCACCATGGTTTTCGCGCTTTGCCGAGCTGGGCAGCGCGCATGCGGATAAGCCCGCTGAGGAACAGCTACGGCTCCTGCGACCGATGGGGATGGCCTGCGAGCAGGCGATGTATGCGGCAACGGGTGGAATCAACACCCACAAGGGCGGAATATTTGCCCTGGGCCTGCTGTGCTTCGCCGCCGGACGTGTGAAAAATGTCTCCGCAGACGCCCTCAGCTGTGAGGTGAGTAACATCTGCCGCGGGCTGGTTTCGCGGGAGCTTGCCGGGCGAAGCGGACAGGCGACGGCGGGCGAGAGGCAGTTCCAGCTGTACGGCCTGACCGGCGCGCGCGGCGAGGCGCAGAGCGGTTTCGCCACGGTGCGTAAGGCGCTGGGGCAGTGGAACGGGCAGTCGCTTCACGGCCTGCTGCTGCGCCTGATGGCGACCAATCAGGACAGCAATCTGGTGTCGCGCGGCGGCATTGAAGGGCTGCGCTACGTGCAGGATTACGCGCGCAAATTACTGGCTAACGGCTGGGATCGCGAGGCGTTAATCAGAATGGATAACGCTTTGACAGAACGCAATTTAAGCCCGGGCGGTAGCGCGGATTTGCTGTCAGTGGGATGGGTGCTGTCTGCAATAAAATAGCCGGGTGGCGCTAACGCTTACCCGGCTTACCATCGGTGTTTTTTGTAGGCCCGGTAGGGCGTTGCCGCCACCGGGCACTACAATCAATGCGCGACCGGCTGTGCGCCGTTCGGCACGCGAACGTGCTTGTACTTGAACAGCGCGATAAACGCGAAGAACAGTACCAGCGAGTACCCCGCGAAGATGAGCCACACGGGCTGCCAGTCGGTGATGCCGTTGGTGGTGTACATCTCAACCACTTTACCGCTCACCACGCCGCCCAGAATGCAGCCGAAGCCGTTGGTCATCATCAGGAACATGCCCTGCGCGCTGGCGCGGATTTCAGGCTTCACCTCTTTTTCCACAAATACGGAACCGGAGATGTTGAAGAAGTCGAAGGCGCAGCCGTAAACAATCATCGACAGAACCAGCAGCACGGTGCCGAACGGGCTTGGATCGCCGTAGGCGAACAGGCCGAAGCGCAGCATCCACGCAGCGATACTGATCAGCATAACGTTCTTGATGCCGTAGCGGCTCAGGAAGAACGGGATGGTCAGGATGAACAGCGTCTCAGAGATCTGAGAGATGGACATCATCACCGACGCGTGCTCAACGATAAAGCTGCCGGCAAACAGCGGGTCGTTATCGAAGCTGTGCAGGAAGGTGTTGCCGAACATGTTGGTGATCTGCAGCTCCGCGCCCAGCAGCATGGAGAAGATAAAGAAGATCGCCATGCGTCTGTTTTTGAACAGCGCGAACGCGTCCAGGCCGAGCATGGCGCTCCAGCTCTGATTTTTCTGCTGGTTAGAGACCGGAATGTGCGGCAGCGTCAGGGTGAACAGCGCCAGCACCACGGAGAGCGCGGCGCCGATGTAGAGCTGCATATGGCTCAGCTCAAAGCCTGCGAAGCTCACGCCCCACATGGCCATGATAAAGCCGATGGTGCCCCAGATACGGATGGGCGGGAAGTCGGTCACGATGTCCATGCCCGCAGACTTAATGCGGTGGTAGGAGATGGTGTTGATGAGCCCAAGCGTTGGCATATAGGCCAGTGAGTTAAGCAGGATCACCATAAACATCGCCCCCGGCGTGGTCACTTCGGCCGCCATAAACAGCGTCCCCGCACCCACCAGATGGCAAAGCATGTACAGCCATTTCGCACTTAACCATTTATCCGCCACGATACCCAGCAGCGTTGGCATGAAGACAGCCGCAATACCCAGCGAGCTGTAAACGGCACCGATTGACGCACCATCGAACTTGAGCGTCACGAACATATAGGAGCCGAGTGTGGTCAGCCAGCTACCCCACAGGCAGAACTGCAGAAACGACAAGATTTTAAGCTGCAGCTTAAGGTTCATGTTACTTTCCTCACAAGTGAGCGGGAGATATGTTGTTTTAGGAACATTCAGGGTTGTTATTTGATGCAATTCTATCAGTTGGCAACGATATGTTTTGTTACCTCCCGCAAAAAAATGCAATCCACATTAATTTGCAGTTTGGATTGTGATGCAAATAACGTTTTCGTATGGATGGGGATGGATGGGGATGGATGGGTGCCTTTTCCCCCCCTCACCCTAACCCTCTCCCCAAAGGGGAGAGGGGACGGTTACCCCCTCTCTTGAGGTGAGAGTAGGGTACGATTACACCCTCTCTTGAGGAGAGGGTAGGGTACGATTTTACCCTCTCCCCTTTGGGGAGAGGGCAGGGTGAGGGGAAAAGTAAATCAGCGGCGACGATAGTTCTTCTGCGCCGTATTCACCTTATACAGATAGCGACGCGATTCCGCAGACGGGTGGCGGGTGGTCAGCGTGGTGTACACGTCGCCCGGCGTCATGCTGTTGATGATGCTCGCGGCCTGGATCTTATCGCTGGAGAACACCCGCAGCACGCTGCCCGCGCCGCCGTTGTAGGCGGTGATCACCGCATAGCGTCGCGACGTCGGGTTATCAATCCCGCCAAGATAGACATTGTTCAGCATCGCCAGGTAGGCGGTGCCGGTGTCAATGTTGCTCTGCGGGTCGAACAGGTAGCTGCGGCTCGGCGTGCCGGATTTCCCCTGCGAGCGGAACACGTCTTTACCGGCGCTGTGCTGGACAACCTGCATCAGCCCCAGCGCGTCGGAACGGCTCACCGCGTATGGGTTGAACGAGGATTCGGTCTGCATAATTGCCAGAATCAGCGACTCGTCCACGCCGTACTTACGCGACGCCTGACGCACCATGCCCAGGTATTTATGCGCACGCTTGTCGAGGTGATTCGGCACCAGGTTGATGGTAATGCTGTAGATAATCTTCAGGCCGTTGGTACGGCTTTTGAGGCGCGTCTGCAGCAGGTAGTCGGCAAATTTCGTGGCGCGGCCTTCCCAGCGGATGGGCTGTCCGGTCTGATCGACGACCTGGCCGTACAGGAACGGCTCTTTGGAGATGGTGATGTCGTCAGCATCGGAATAGAGATCGATAGAGCCTGGATCATCACCCATCAGCAGAGTTTTGATAATGGCCTGACGCAGGCGCGCGGCGGGTTCTGTGCCCGCAATGGTTTCAATGGTGATCGTACCGTCATCAAAGTTGATGTGGCTACGGGTCTGATAGGCGTCGGTGTACTTAACGTAGTCCTTCGGTCCGGCAATAAGAACTTCGTTAAATCCCCAAATATTTTCGATGTTGTGGGCGAACTGCCCCATCAAAATGTCAAAACCGTTGGTGTCCTTAACCCAGGCTTCGTTGTAATCATCGCCTTTTTTCGAGGAACAAGAGACCAGCAACGGCGCAACAAGAGCTAGCGCTAAAAGTTTTTTCATCATTCCGGGAGTGCGTGTTGTGTTTGCTTAGTCGTTGCTTTCGCCGGGTGGCGCTGCGCTTACCCGGCCTACAAAACCGTAGGCCGTGCAAGCGAAGCGCCGCCGGGCAACAGCCCGCAGAATATTATTTTTCCGGCGGCGTATAGCCTTCGATGTGCACGTCTTTGCCTTCGAACAGGAAGTTAACCATCTCCTGTTCAAGCAGCTTGCGGTGTTCCGGGTTCATCATGCTGAGTTTTTTCTCGTTGATCAGCATGGTCTGCTTTTTCTGCCACTGTCCCCAGGCTTCTTTGGAGATCTCATTGTAGATGCGCTTGCCCAGGTCGCCCGGGTAGAGCTGGAAGTCCTGGCCTTCAGCGTCACGCTGCAGGAAAGTACAAAAAATCGTTCTGGCCATACTCATTCCTCTTTTCTTGTCGATGCTAAACCATTGCACCGGCACGTAATTGTTGTAACAGGCGCTCCACGGGAGCCGCCAGCCCGACTGACGGCGGCTGCGCTAAGTTATACCAGAGAGCGGTTCCTTCATCCATGCAGGAGGTGATGGAGGACACTGGAAGCCACATCGGCACAATATCCAGGTGGAAGTGGCTGAAGGTGTGGCGAAACGCCGTCTGCTGCGTGAGATTATCGGCGGCAATCCCGCGCTGTTTAAGCCAATCCCGTAGCAAATTTTCATTTTCAAACTGTGGGAAGCAGTATAGACCACCCCACAGGCCGCTCGGCGGGCGCTGGGCGAGGAACACCTCATCACCGTGCTGCATCAGCAGCATAAAGCCCGTGCGCTCCGGCAGCGTCTGCTTCGGCTTTTTGCCCGGGTATTGCGCCCACGAATGGTTGGCATAGGCCACGCAAAGGTTATTCACCGGGCAGAGTTCGCATTTCGGTTTCGAGCGAGTGCAGACCATCGCGCCGAGATCCATCATCGCCTGGTTGAAACGCTCCACGCCTTTCGCCGGGGTGACCGCTTCGCTGATCTCCCACAGGAGTTTCTCTACGTCTTTCTTACCCGGCCAGCCGCCAACGGCGTAGCAGCGCGCGAGCACGCGCTTCACGTTGCCGTCGAGGATCGGGAAATGCTGGCCCAGTGAAAGAGAGAGGATCGCGCCTGCGGTAGAGCGCCCGACGCCGGGCAGATCCGCCACCTCGTCGAAGGTTTCCGGGAATTTCCCGTTGTGGCGCGTAGCGACCTGCTGCGCGGCTTTGTGCAGATTACGCGCCCGGGCGTAATAGCCCAGGCCTGTCCACAGGTGCAGCACTTCGTCTAATGGCGCATTCGCCAGATCGGTGACCGTCGGGAAGCGCGCCATAAAACGCTCAAAGTATGGGATAACGGTGGCGACCTGCGTTTGTTGCAACATCACCTCGGAGAGCCATACTTTGTAAGGCGTTTTTTCAGTTTGCCAGGGCAGGGTTTTACGCCCGTATTTGTCGTACCAGTCCAGCACCTGGGCTGAAAATTGAGAGGCTTGCATGGTCATCGATTCGCATAATCAGGGACGCAGATTGCAGCACAGCGTCAATCTGCTGTAAACCGGATCTTTCCCATGCTTGCATAGAAGCCTTAACTTTGGATAATGCCCGTTTCCCGAACACTCTCACAAGCAGACACTCTTTTATGAAAAACGACGTCATTTCACCGGAATTTGATGAAAACGGCCGCCCGCTGCGCCGTATTCGCAGCTTTGTCCGCCGTCAGGGCCGCCTGACTAAAGGGCAGCAGCACGCGCTGGACAACTACTGGCCGGTGATGGGCGTTGAGTTCACTGAACAGCCGCTCGACTTTGCCGACCTGTTTGGCCGCGAGGCGCCCGTCACTCTGGAGATCGGTTTTGGCATGGGCACCTCGCTGGTGGCGATGGCCAAAGCGCGCCCCGAGCAGAACTTCCTCGGCATTGAGGTGCACTCGCCGGGCGTGGGCGCATGCCTGGCAACGGCGCAGGAAGAGGGCGTTGAAAACCTGCGCGTGATGTGTCACGACGCGGTGGAAGTGCTGCACAAAATGATTCCTGACAATTCTTTGAACATGGTTCAGCTCTTTTTCCCTGACCCGTGGCACAAAGCGCGTCATAATAAACGCCGTATCGTTCAGGCACCGTTTGCCGAGCTGGTGAAAAGCAAGCTTAAGCTGGGCGGCGTCTTCCACATGGCGACCGACTGGGAACCTTATGCGGAACATATGCTGGAAGTGATGTCGTCGCTGGACGGGTATAAAAACCAGTCTGCAAGTAACGACTATGTACCGCGTCCGGACTCACGTCCGGTGACAAAATTTGAACAGCGTGGCCATCGTCTTGGTCACGGCGTATGGGACTTAATGTTCGAGAGGGTGAAATAATGGCAAAGAATCGTAGCCGTCGTCTGCGTAAAAAGATGCATATCGAAGAGTTCCAGGAAGTGGGCTTCTCCGTTGCCTGGCGTTTCCCGGAAGGCACCAGCGTTGAGCAGATCGATCGGGACGTTGATACGTTCATCAATGAGGTGATCGAGCCAAACAAGCTGGCCTTTGACGGTAGCGGCTATCTGGCGTGGGAAGGTTTGATCTGCACGCAGGAAGTCGGTAAATGCACCGAAGAACACCAGGCGCTGGTGCGCAAATGGCTTGAAGAGCACAAGCTGGAAGATGTCCGCATCAGCGAACTTTTCGACGTTTGGTGGGACTAATAAAGCAGAACGGGGCCAGCATCAGCTGGCCCATTTTGTCTGAGGGAGTGTTAAAAATGCGCAAAACGTTGCTGGCGGTTGCTTTACTGGCAATCGGATCCACCGCCCATGCGGAGTATAAATGTAGCGTCACCCCGCGTGACGACGTGGTGTTAAGCCCGCAAACCGTGCAGGTTAAAGGCGAGAACGGCAATCTGGTGATTACGCCGGATGGCAACGTGACGTTTAACGGCAAACAGCAGAACCTGACTGCCGCCCAGCGCGAGCAGGCGAAGGACTATCAGGCCGAGCTGCGTACCGCGCTGCCGTGGATTAACGACGGCGCGCTGACGCGCGTTGATAAAAGCCGCGTGGCGCTGGACAAGATCATCACTAAAGAGGTGGGCGAGAGCAGCAACATGCGCACCCGCCTGACGAAGCTGGACAAGCAGCTGAAAGAGCAGATGAACCGCATTATTGAGAACCGCACCGACGGGCTGACGTTCCACTATAAGGCGATTGATGAAGTGCGTGCCGACGGCCAGCAGCTGGTGAACCAGGCGATGGGCGGTATCCTGCAGGACAGCATCAATGAGATGGGTGCGCAGGCCGTGCTGAAAGGCGGCGGTAACCCGCTGCAGGGCGTGCTGGGCAGCCTCGGCGGGCTGCAGACGTCGATTCAAAACGAATGGAAGAATCAGGAAGCGGATTTCCAGCAGTTTGGCAAAGACGTGTGTAAGCGCGTGGTATCGCTGGAAGAGAGCCGTAAAGCGCTGGTGGGAACGCTGAAGTAGGGTTTGTGCGCGCAGGGCCCCTCACCCTAACCTTCTCCCCAAAGGGGAGAGGGGACTGCTCGGAGCCGTCTTTTCTCCCTCTTCCCAAAAGGGGGAGAGGGCTGCTCGGAGCCGTCTTTTCTCCCTCTCCCTTTCAGGGAGAGGGCCGGGGTGAGGGTAGCAGCGCTTGCAGCGTTTCAAGGATCGTCTCTAACACCGCCTCTTCGTTATTCCACAGCTCGTTGTTCCAGAACCGAATAACGTGCCAGCCCTTTTGATTCAGCCAGCCTGACCTTTGATGATCGTATTCCTGATTTTCATCATGCTGCCCGCCATCCAGCTCAATAGCCAGGCGAGCCCCGCAGCAGGCGAAATCCAGAATGTAGTTACCCACCGGATGTTGTCGACGAAATTTGTAATCAGCGAAACGGCGGCTGCGCAGCAGGTGCCAGAGCCGCTTTTCTTCCTTTGTCAGCTCGCGTCTGAGCTGCTTTGCATAGGAGTGAATTCTTTCCATCCCCGCACTCTGCCAGCCTTTCCTTTAGCCAGCAGAACGGGATGCAAAATCCTGAATCAGCCTTCAGGATTTTCGGCGAGGAACAGCTCAAGAAGGGAGTTTAAGAACAGTTTTCCGTGCTCGGTGATCTGCCAGTATGCGTCACACTCGGTCAGATACCCCTGCGCCAGCGCCTCGTCAATCTGCGGGCGAATCACCGATTCCGGCAGCCCGGTGTACAGCGCAAACTCCTCGCGCGGTGCGGCTTCCAGCAGGCGGAAGCGGTTCATAAAGAACTCGAAGGGCTTATCCACCGCCTCCACATCGTGCTGTCGCTCAAGATAGCGGCCTTCCATATACCCGCGCGGATGGCGGGTTTTAGCGGTGCGTAGAATGCGCCCGTCCGGGAAGGTCACCTTGCCGTGCGCGCCGCAGCCGATCCCCAGGTAGTCGCCAAAGCGCCAGTAGTTCAGATTGTGCTGGCACTGGTATCCCGGCTTCGCGTAGGCAGAGGTCTCATACTGCTGATAGCCCGCAGCGGTTAACAGCCGGTGGCCCTGCTCGAAGATATCCCACAGCGCGTCATCGTCTGGCAGCACCGGCGGGCGGGAGCCGAACAGCGTGTTTGGCTCAATGGTGAGCTGATACCAGGAGAGATGCGGCGGGTTCAGCTCAATCGCCTGGCGCAGGTCGTCCAGCGCCTCTTCCAGGGACTGATCCGGCAGGCAGTGCATCAGGTCCAGGTTAAAGCTGCGCAGGCCCAGCCCCGTTGCCAGATTCGCCGCACGCTTTGCCTCTTCCGGGCCGTGAATGCGCCCCAGGCGCTTAAGCTTTGGCTCGCTAAAGCTCTGCACGCCGATGGAGATACGGTTTACGCCCGCACGCTGATACTCGACGAAACGGTCGGCCTCAACGGTGCCGGGGTTGGCCTCCATCGTAATCTCAGCATCCGCGGCCAGGTTTAGACGCGCACGCACGCCGTCCAGCAGCGTATGCATCGCCGGGCCAGAGAGCAGGCTCGGCGTACCGCCACCAATGAAAATGGTCTTAACTTCACGTCCCTGTGCGTAAGCTACATCGGCATCCAGGTCGGCCAGCAGATGCGCAACGTAGTCATCATGCGGCACTTCGCCCTTTAGCGCGTGCGAATTGAAATCGCAGTACGGGCATTTCTGCACGCACCACGGGATGTGAATATAAAGACTCAGAGGCGGCAAATTAGCCATTACGCAATGTTTCCAGTAACAGTTTCAGCGCGCGCCCACGGTGGGAAATCGCGCTTTTCTCTTCGCGGGTCAGCTCCGCGGCGGTTTTGCCCTCGGTCGGGACAAAGAAAATGGGGTCGTAGCCAAAGCCGCCGTTGCCTGCCGCTTCACGGGTAATCACGCCCGGCCAGCTACCGTGGCAGACGACAGGCGTCGGGTCTTCTGCATGACGCATGTAAACCAGCACGCAGTGGAACTGCGCGGTGCGCTGTTCGTCAGGCACGTCTTTCAGGGCAACCAGCAGCTTTTCCAGATTTTGCTGATCGGTGGCGTTCACGCCGGAATAGCGCGCTGAGTAAATGCCCGGCGCGCCGCCCAGAAAATCAACCGCCAGGCCAGAGTCGTCGGCAATTGCCGGCAGGCCGGTAACCTGTGCAGCATGGCGCGCTTTCAGGATCGCGTTCTCGATGAACGTCAGCCCCGTCTCCTCGGCGGATTCGACGCCAAGCTCGGTCTGCGCCACCACGTCCAGCCCAAAATCATTTAACAGCGAGGCAAGCTCGCGCACTTTACCGGCGTTGCCGGTGGCGAGAACAACTTTTTGCATGGTTTAGTCCTGTTCTTTAAGAGCCGCGACTTCCGTCGGGATAGATTGCGGATTGAGGATTTTTACCTGTTTATGCCGCCCCAGCTCACCTTTTTCAATGATGACCTGGCTTTTGGCAACGCGAAACTGTTTGGCCAGATATTTGGTCAGGTGCGCATTGGCCTGGCCGTCTACCGGAGGCGCGGTAATGGCGACTTTTAGCTCGTCGCCATGCGGTCCAACAATGCTGTCCCGGCTGGCTTTCGGCTGAATGTACAGCCGCAAAACCAGCCCATCGGCGCAGGTGCTTACTGCACTCATAGCGCCATCCACAGCCCCGGCAGCAGCATGTTGCCTGTGGCCTGTAACAGCTCGGCAATCCCCATATTGGCCACGTACAGCAGCAGCACCAGGATCATCGGGGAAAAGTCGATTCCGCCCATCGAAGGCAGCAGGTTGCGAATCGGGCGCAGCAGCGGTTCAGTCAGCTGGATCAGCGCATATTCCACCGGACTGCGTCCCTGGCTTACCCAGCTCATGATCGCCATCACCAGCAGGACCCAGAAGATCAGCGACCCGATGGTTTTAATCATAATCAGGACGGCGGCAATCCAGATGATTGGCTGGAAGGTGATGACCATAAACAGCACGATCGCCTTGATAACGCTCAGAATAAAGGCGACCAGCAGCGAGGCGCTGTCAATGGGACCCATCGCCGGAATAATGCGGCGCAGCGGCCCGACGACGGGTTGCGTAATTTTAACGACAAACTGCGAGAACGGATTGTAAAAATCACAGCGGGCCCACTGCATCCAGACGCGCAGTAAAAGCGCCATCGTATACAGCTCAAGCACCGTTGAGAGCAGGAAAGTCAACGTCTTCATGGCGTTCCTCAGGTTTCCTTTTTATTTTGAGTAGTCGCGCGCACCGAAAATTGCCGTGCCGATGCGCACCATAGTGCTGCCTGCCGCGATGGCGGCTTCCATATCATCCGACATGCCCAGAGAAAGCGTGTCTACCGATTCATAGCGCGCTTTTAGCGCCTCAAATGCTACAGCCATTTGCTGTGCCACGGCAAACTGCCTTTCGTAACTTGACTCAGGTGCCGGAATAGCCATCAGCCCGCGCAGGGTTAAGCGGGGCAGAGCGGCGACGTCTGCAGCCAGCGCATCCAGCTCGCTCAGCGCAATGCCGGACTTGCTGTTTTCATCGCTGATGTTGATTTGAATCAGTACGTTAAGCACAGGCAGTTCTGCCGGACGCTGCTCGTTCAGGCGGGTGGCAATGCGCAGGCGGTCGACGGTATGACACCAGTCGAAGTGCTCTGCCACCAGACGACTTTTGTTCGACTGCAGCGGCCCAATAAAGTGCCATTGCAGGTCGGCATTCCCCTGCTCCTGAAAGTGGCGAATTTTATCCACCCCTTCCTGCACGTAGTTTTCGCCAAATGCACGATGCCCGGCGGCAACCGCTTCTGCGATGGCGCTCGCAGGTTTGGTTTTGCTGACTGCAAGCAGCGTAATTTCTTCTGAAGCACGGCCGCAACGCGTTGCTGCGGCTGAGATTTTGTCCCGGACCTGTGCCAGGTTATGCGCAATGTCGTTCATTTTCCGAGGAGTAGTCTATGGATGTGGAAGAAATTGTGGCCCTTAGTGTAAAGCATAACGTCTCCGATCTACACCTGTGCAGTGATTCCCCCCCGCGCTGGCGCAGGCTGGGCCGGCTCGAACCGGCACCCTTTCCGCCGCCTGACGTTGACGCGTTATTAAAAGCCTGGCTCAACGATGAACAGCAGGGCTCATGGTGGGCAAACGGCCAGGTGGATTTTGCCGTCACCCTTGCAGGCGACCAGCGTCTTCGCGGCAGCGCGTTTACGCATATGCAAGGCGTGTCGATCGCTCTTCGGCTGCTGCCGCTCGCCTGCCCACAGCTTTCCGCCCTGGGCGTACCCAGAGTCATCCCGGAGCTGCTCTCAAATGACAGCGGCCTGATACTGGTCACGGGCGCGACCGGCAGCGGAAAATCGACCACGCTCGCCGCGATGGTCGATTTTCTCAACCACCACACCGACGGGCATATTCTGACGCTCGAAGATCCGGTTGAGTTCAGGTATCAGAGCCAGCGGTGTCTTATCCAGCAGCGGGAGATAGGCCAGCATTGCCTCTCCTTTGCCGAGGCGCTGCGCGCTGCCCTGCGTGAAGACCCGGACGTCATCCTGCTGGGGGAGCTGCGCGACAGCGAAACAATCCGCCTGGCGTTAACCGCGGCAGAAACCGGGCATCTGGTGCTGGCGACGCTGCACACGCGCGGCGCGGCGCAGGCTATAGAAAGGCTGGTGGATACCTTCCCGGCGCAGGAGAAAGATCCGGTACGTAATCAGCTGGCGGGCAGCCTGAGAGCGGTACTGGCGCAAAAGCTGCGTCAGGACGTGCAGGGCGGGCGCGTGGCGCTGTATGAGCTTCTGGTAAACACGTCGGCTGCAGCAAACCTGATCCGCGAAGGCAAAACCTGGCAGCTTCCCGGCATTATTCAGACCGGCCAGCAGGCGGGGATGCAGAATTTTGAGCAGAGCCTGGCAGAGCGGCGGGCGCAGGGGCGGCTGTAGGCCCCCGGTGCTCAGTAACCCTGTTCGAAGTAGCTTTCGAGGATGATGACGGCTGAGGCAGAGTCGACGCTGCCTTTGTTCAGCGCCCGGAAGCCACCGTGCTCAAACAGGCCGGCACGCGCCTCGACGGTGCTCAGACGCTCGTCGTGCAACTTGACGGACACGCCAAAGCGGCCGTGAATTTTGTTCGCGAACTTGCGCGCGCGGGCGGTAAGCGGCTGTTCGGTGCCGTCCATGTTCAGCGGAAGCCCGACTATCACGTCGTCCGGCTGCCACTCTTTGAGCAGGCGCTCGATAAGGTTCCAGTCCGGCGTGCCGTCGTTGGCTTTCAGCGCCGCGAGCGGGCGAGCCGTGCCGGTGATACGCTGGCCCACGGCGACGCCGATACTTTTAGTGCCAAAATCAAAGGCCAGAAGCGTTCCGCTCATTATGCGTGCCCCGCGACGCCAGGCATGGTCGAAATATCGATGCCAATCAGCTTTGCCGCGTCGCGCCAGCGATCGGCGATCGGGGTTTTGAACAGGATGTTCATGTCTGCAGGTGCGGTGAGCCAGGCGTTATCGAGGATCTCTTGCTCCAGCTGGCCTTTCTCCCACGAGGCGTAGCCCAGCGCGACCAGCACTTCAGAAGGCTGATTCGCGGTTCCCAGCGTTTCAAGCACGTCGCGAGAGGTCGTGACGACGGTGTTGTCGGAAATTCGAATGCTGGAAGAGAAAATCGGCGGCGTATGCAGAATAAAACCACGATCTTCAGCGAGCGGGCCGCCCAGCATGACCGGTTTATCAAGACGGATCTCCGGCAGGCGCTCTTCACTGGTGATTTTCAGCTTGTCCAGAATCCCTTCAACCTGCAGGTTTTCCAGCGGCTTGTTGATGATAATCCCCATCGCACCGTCTTCATTGTATTCACAAATATAAACCACGGAGCGGCGGAAAATTGGGTCCTGGAGAGCAGGCATGGCAATAAGAAAGTGATGCTGTAAATTCATTGTCAGAGGTACTGTTTCCTGGTTTAAAAAAGCGACAGCGTCCAGTATGCGGAGAAACGACAACGCTGTCACTCATTGGTAGGTTATTTCTGCAGGCGTTTTTCGATAGCGTCCATCAGCATACCGGTGATCGAGATCGGGAATTCCGCTTCGATTTCGCGAATGCAGGTTGGGCTGGTGACGTTCACTTCGGTCAGGCGATCGCCAATGATGTCCAGGCCGACGAAGATCAGGCCTTTGGCTTTCAGCGTCGGGCCAACGCGGCGGGCAATTTCCCAGTCGCTCTCGGTCAACGGACGCGGTTCGCCGCGACCGCCGGCCGCGAGATTACCGCGGGTTTCGCCGCCCTGCGGGATACGCGCCAGGCAGTAAGGAACCGGTTCGCCATCCACCACCAGAACGCGCTTGTCGCCGTCGACGATAGCTGGCAGATAGTTCTGCGCCATGCAGTAGCGCGTGCCCAGCTCGGTCAGGGTTTCGGCAATCACGCCAATGTTCGGGTCGCTCTCCTTCACGCGGAAAATAGACGCGCCGCCCATGCCGTCCAGCGGCTTCATGATGATATCGCCGTGCGTCTGCCAGAACGCTTTCAGCTGTGCTTTGCTGCGGGTCACCAGGGTTTCAGGCGTCAGGTCAGAGAACCATGCCGTATAAAGCTTCTCATTACAGTCGCGCAGGCTCTGCGGCTTGTTGACGATCAGCGTGCCTTTCTCTTCAGCGCGCTCAAGGATATAGGTGCAGTAAATGAACTCGGTGTCGAACGGCGGATCTTTACGCATCAGAATGACGTTGAGATCGGCAAGCTGAATGTCCTGCTCGGCGCCGAATTCGTACCATTTGTCGTAGTTCTGCTCGACGTTAACGATGCGGGTACGGGCGCGGGCTTCACCGTTGATCAGGTAGAGATCGTTCATCTCCATATAGTGAAGCTCATAGCCGCGACGCTGCGCTTCCAGCAGCATTGCGAAGCTGGAATCTTTCTTGATGTTAATGTTTGCGATGGGATCCATCACGATGCCGAGCTTGATCATTTTTTTCTCCATCAATAGGGGTCAACCCAGATCGCCAAATCGCACCTGTAGCGCGGTAATGGCGGTGAGCGCCGTTGTCTCAGTGCGCAGAACGCGAGGTCCCAACAGAATATCAGTAAACTGGTAGCGCGCCGTCATCGCAATTTCGTCAGCCGAGAGGCCGCCTTCCGGGCCGATCAGCAGACGAACGCGTTCAACGGGCAGCGGCAGCGTATTGATGCTGGCGCTGGCGCGCGGATGAAGGTTGAGCTTCAGCCCGCTCTCTTCTTCAGCACACCACGCTTCCAGATCCATTGCCGGGCGTATCTCTGGAATACGGTTGCGGCCGCTCTGTTCGCAGGCCGCAATGGCGATTTTCTGCCACTGCTGGATTTTCTTGTTCAGACGTTCCGCATCCAGTTTAACGCCGCAGCGCTCAGAAAAAAGTGGCGTAATGAGGCTTACGCCCAGTTCAATGGATTTCTGGATGGTGAATTCCATCTTCTCACCGCGCGACATCACCTGGCCCAGGTGAATATGCAGCGGCGATTCACGGTCGTCCACGTCGCCACGCAGCACCTTAACGTGCACGCTTTTTTTATCCGCACGGGTGATTTGGGCGTCGAACACCTGATTGGAGCCGTCGAACAGCTGAATGGCCTGGCCTGCGCCCATACGCAGCACGCGGCCAACGTGGTTAGCGGCTTCATCAGACAGGGCGATTTCGCTGCCTGCGGTAATCAGTTCAGGGTGATAGATGCGAGGAGTGCGCATAGTCAGAAATTCCGTGTGTCATGCAGTGTAGGCGAATTGCCGCTAGTGTAGGTTAGCTCTTTTGCGCCTGGCAAGCCCGCTGGACGTACGGGTTATGATTCCCCTGGACTTTCGCGATGCGTTCGTCGCGCTGGCATTCCCACTCCGTCACCGGGTACTGCTTATCCCAGGCATTGAACAGCTGCGTCTGCTGGCGTGATAGCGTGAGTTCATAGCGATCGCGCATATAGAAATAGGTGCGGGCGATGCTGCCGCGCGCGCGGGCAGGCGGCTCGGCGGCTTTCGCTTTGAAATCCACCTTCATGGCGCACTGGCCGTACTGGCCCTCACCGCCGTTCCACTGGCTATACATAAAGTTGCCGCGATCGCCGTTCACTTCTCCCACCGCCGGCTGCAGGTTGTGCATATCGCTTTCCATCTGCCGGTAGACCGGATCTTTAGCGCAGTTTTTTCGTCCGCCGTCCTGCCAGCACTGGCGCTGATGGCCAAACTGCCATGCCGGAACCACATGTTCCCATTCGATTCGGCTGGCGCGGTTCTCGTTTTTCCGTACCTGATAGCCGCAGGACGCGAGATCGACGACCCCTTTCTTGCCCTGCCAGCTAATTTTGCAGCCGCAGTAAAAATCGCCGGGCACATCGGCGTTAACCTTAACGCCCGCGGCTTTGGCCTGAGAGAAACTGTGAATACCTTCGGCCAGCGCGTGGCCGGAGAGCGCCGTTGCCAGGAAGGCAACAGCGAAAGAAAAATTACGGGACATCTTACACTCCGTGTCAAAACGAGCCCGCAACGTAACGAATGTTGTTTCTGTATGCAATCAGTCAGATCAGGAAAGTTCCTGATAGTTCTGATAGTTACTCTGCGACCAGCGGTTCGCCGCACTTCACGCAGCGGTAGGTCGCCTCACCGCGCACCACGCGGTTATGACGCCGGACGGTGAGCTGGTGCTGTTGGCAGCGGCAGCGGTAGGGGAACGTGTTGGTGCGTACCGATTCAAGCTCGAACTGATGGGTGCGGCGGGCCGGAACGCCAAGCACGGCTTCCATCATCCACTTCCACTCCTTCCCGTGCGGCGCCACGCGGCCAAAATGCTTCCACACCAGAAGATGCGCCAGCTCGTGCGGAACCACTTCGTCGATGAATGCCTGCTGGTTTTCCATCATCAACACCGGGTTCAGGCGGATCTCATAGGATTCCAGCCAGGCCGTTCCGGCAGAGGTGCCGCGCTGCTGGTAGACCAGCCTGGGTTCAGGATAATTGCGGCCAAGCTTCAGGTTGGCCTGGGCGAGTTTTTCCCGCAGGCTGCGCATAACGGCTTGCTGAATGGCGATGGGGAGACGGGGAGCTTTCATAGGGGCAGAGCATAAAGCGCGAAGCGGGGAGGCGCAAGAGGCACCTCCCCGGCGGGGTGATTAGTCGTGCGCGCCAATTTCGCGCAGCGGGCGACCTTTCATCAGGTTACGTTCGATGTGTTCCAGCGAAACGTGTTTGGTTTCTGGAACCAGCCAGATGGTGAGAACAATAAAGAACAGGTTCAGACCAGAGTAGACCCAGAAGGTGTTGGCGTTGCCCAGGGTGTTCAGCATGGTCAGGAACGTTGCACCGACGATCATGTTGGCAATCCAGTTGGTCGCGGTTGAGCAGGTGATACCAAAATCACGCCCTTTCAGCGGCTGGATCTCCGAGCACAGTACCCAAATCAGCGGGCCGGCGCTCATTGCAAAACCGACGATAAACATCAGCAGCATCGCAACGGCAAAGTACTGTGCGCTCGGTGAGTGAATACCCACATGCATCATGGTACCGAGCACGCCCATCCCGACGGCCATGACCAGGAAGCCCAGCGTGAGCGTGGGTTTACGTCCCCAGCGGTCAACCAGACCGATGGCGATAAAGGTCGCCAGCACGTTGGTCAGGCCAACAATAACCGTCCCCCACATCTGCTCGGTGGTATTCGCATAACCCGCCAGCTCAAAGATTTTTGGCGCGTAGTACATGATGACGTTCATCCCGGTGAACTGCTGCATCACCTGCAGAAGCACGCCCAGGAATACCGCCCGACGGAAGTTGCTGTTCTCTTTGAACAGCGCCCAGCCGGACTGCTTCACCTGCAGGCTTTCGCGGATCTCTTCCAGCTCGTTTTTTGCCTCTGCGCTGGTGTCGCGCAGGCGGAGCAGCACGCGTTCCGCATCGTGGAAGCGGCGCTTCGCGGCAAACCAGCGCGGGCTGTCCGGCAGGAAGAAGACGCCAATCAGCAGCAGAATGGCAGGGATGATGATGATGCCGAGCATCCAGCGCCATGCGCCGCTGTAGCTAAAGGCGGTATCGGAAAGATAAGCGCCCAGAATACCAATGGTGATCATCAGCTGGTACATGGAAATCATGCTGCCGCGGATTTTCTCCGGCGCGATTTCAGACAGGTACAGCGGGGCGGTATATGACGCCACGCCAACGGCCAGGCCCAGCAGCACGCGGGAGACCAGCAGCACTTCTACGTTTGGCGCGGCGGCAGAAAACAGCGAACCGGCAACGAACAGGATCGCGCCGATCATCAGGCTCTTTTTACGCCCGAGCTTGAAGGAGAGCCAGCCGCTGCCGACAGCACCAACGGCCGCACCGAACATCATGGAGCTAACG
>CAMKZP010000010.1 GCA_946477805.1 uncultured Enterobacter sp. | reverse complement strand
CCCGGCGGCCTGTAAGCCGTTGTTCCGTGTCAGTGGAGGCGCATTATAGGGAGTTATTCTGATGTGACAAGCATAAAATACAAAAAACTTTTCGTTCGCTCACTTTTCAAACTTTATGCCTGATTAAGCCGCGAATCGCCTGTTAAATGTGCGATTTCCCGCGCAAAACTGGCCACCTGCGACCAGTCGGTATAAACCACTTCTTTACGCGTATCGGTTTCCCCCCCGGTCATCTTCATAATCAGGCGGATCATGAAGCGGTCATACCAGCGATAGCGGGGATAGCGAAGCGCACCGGCAAACACCGCGCAGAGGTCTGGCTGCCAGGGCGAGCTCAATAAGAACTTACGCGTGTAGCTATTAGTCTGCGGCGTCCGCTTCTCTGCTTTACGGGCAACGAGGTTTACAGAATAGAAAGCGCCCGGCAGTGCGCTAAGCACAGCCGTGTGCTTTTTCACAAAACGATCCAGCGCCGGATGAAAATGACCGTACCGGATAGATGCGCCAATCACCACCCGATCGTAATCCTGCCAGGAGATGTTCTCCGCACGGTTGAGGTTTAACACATCCGAATAAACGCCCAGCTCTTTTAATTCTGAAGCCAGGTACGAGGCAATTTCACGCGTTTGCCCGTCTCGCGTTGAGAAAAGAATAAGTGTTTTCACCGACGACTCCTTATTCGCGCCAGAATGTTGGGGTAAACAGAACCAGCAGCGTAAAGACCTCAAGACGACCAAACAGCATGTTTGCGATGAGGATCCACTTCGCGACCGGGTTCATGCTGGCAAAGTTATCCGCCACGACGCCCAGACCGGGCCCTAGGTTGTTCAGCGTTGCCACGACGGAAGCAAAGGCCGAGAAATCATCGACCCCTGTCGCGATAATCGCCAGCATGCTGACGATAAACACCAGCGCATAGGCAGAGAAGAAACCCCATACCGCTTCCAGAATGCGTTCCGGCAGGGCGCGGTTTCCCAGCTTGATGCTATAAACCGCATTCGGGTGCACCAGGCGCTTCAGTTCGCGGTTTCCCTGCTTAAACAGTAGCAGAATACGAATCACCTTCAGACCACCGCCCGTTGAGCCAGCGCAGCCGCCGATAAAGGCAGAACACAGAAGCAGCACGGGGAGGAACAACGGCCAGCGCGCAATGCTGTCCGTGGTAAAGCCAGCGGTAGTCGCCATCGACACCACCTGGAAGAAGGCCTGATTTAGCGTCGTCACGGCAGAACTGTAGACATCGTGGAACCACAGGACCAGGGTGCAGATGATCACCAGCGTCAGCTGGACGCCAATAAACATGCGGAATTCCGGATCTCGCCAGTACACCTTCAGGCTGCGTCCGCTGAGTAACGAGAAGTGCAGGCCGTAGTTACAGCCGGAGATCAGCAGGAAGATAGCAATAATCGTGTTAATCGTTGGGCTATCGAAATACCCCACGCTGGCATCGTGGGTGGAGAACCCACCGATGGCGATGGTCGCAAAGCTGTGTCCGATGGCGTCAAAAGCGGGCATCCCGGCGAACCATAGCGCCAGGGCGCAGGCCACCGTCAGTAAAACATAGATAAGCCACAGCGTTTTCGCCGTCTCCGCAATCCGCGGGCGCATCTTATTATCTTTCAGCGGGCCCGGCATCTCAGCGCGGTAAAGCTGCATCCCCCCGACGCCGAGAATCGGCAGGATAGCCACCGCCAGGACAATGATCCCCATGCCGCCGAACCACTGCAGCATCTGGCGATAAAAAAGAATGGCGTGTGGGAGTGAATCCAGCCCCACCAGCGTCGTCGCTCCGGTGGTGGTGAGACCGGAAAAGGATTCGAAGAATGCATCGGTGATGCTCAGATTGGGCTGTTCAGAGAAAATAAAGGGCAGCGAACCGACGCTTCCCAGCACCGTCCAGAACAGGACAACAATCAAAAACCCTTCGCGAGATTTCAGCTCACCTTTCTCACGGCGGTTTGGCCACCACAGGAGCGAACCAATGACCAGCGCAACAAAGAAGGTTTGGGTAAACGCGCGTCCCGCACCGTCCCGGTAGATAAGCGCCACCAGTCCAGGGAGAATCATCGTCCCGGAAAAGAGTATGACCAGCAGTCCAACGATTCGGGTAATGGCACGAAAATGCATTCTGCCGCTTCCTTTGGTATTCAAAAAGTAAGGTGGGGATTATTCTTCAATCGGCAGCAATTGCAACGAACCGCGACTAAAATCAGCCAGCTTTGCTGAAAAAGCAGCCAGTTCTGCCTGTGGAAGCGCCACGCGTAATTCCACCATCGCCTGGTAATCACTGTGCGCGATCGCGCCGTTAAACTGTTTGAGCAGTGATTCGATGCCCGAGAGCTGAGCGTAATCGCATAACAAAGTATATTCGGTCAGCGGCGTTTTGCGGACCGTTGTCAGCAGATTAAGCGCCTGCTGAACACCGCCGCCGTAAGCCTTCACCAGCCCACCCGTACCCAATAAAATGCCGCCGTAGTAGCGAACCACCACGGCGGTGATTTCACCCACGCCGCTGCCCATGAGCTGGGAGAGCATAGGTTTTCCGGCCGTGCCCGCCGGTTCACCGTCGTCAGAAAACCCCAGCTGCTGTGAATCGTTCGGCGGCCCCGCGACCCAGGCCACGCAGTGGTGACGGGCATCAGGATGCTCAGCACGAACGGACTCGACAAACGCCTTTGCCGCCTCCACGCCATCGGTGTGTGCCAACAGCGTGATAAAGCGGCTTTTCTTGATTTCCTCAACAAAGGTGACCGGTTCAGCCGGTATCAGCCAGCTATCCATCAGGCCAGCTTCAAATCTCGCGTCATATTCTCAATACCGTTTTCGTGGATAACCACGTTATCTTCGATACGAATACCGCCAAACGGCTTGAGTGCGTCAATTTTTTCCCAGTTGAAGTGCTTGCTGAACTGGCCTTCGCGCCACGGGGCTAACAGCGACTCGATAAAGTAAATACCCGGCTCGATGGTCAATACCATGCGCGGCTGAAGAATACGGGTGCAGCGCAGGTACGGGTATTTAGACGGCGCAGCCAGATGCGTACCGGAATCATCCTGCATAAAGCCCGCCACGTCGTGAACCTGCAGACCCAGCGGGTGGCCAATACCGTGCGGCATAAACGGGCCGGTCAGATCGTTCTCGACCATCGCCTCTTCGCTCATGTCTTTCACAATCTGATGCTTACGCAGCAGTTTGGCGATGCGCTGATGGAACTGAATATGGTAATCCACATAGCTGGTTCCCGCTTTCATGGTGCCGATAAGCGCCAGCTGTTCATCGTTAACGTCTTTAATCAGCTGTGCAAAATCGGTGTCTGCATTCGCCGCCCAGGTGCGGGTCAGGTCAGCCGCATAGCCGTTATACTCGGCACCCGCGTCGAGCAGGAAGCTGCGCATCTCGGAAGGAACCTGGTGGTCCAGTTTGGTGTAGTGCAGAACGGACGCATGCTCGTTAAGCGCAACGATATTGCTGTAAGGCACGTCGGTGTCGCGGTGGCCGGTTGCCGTCAGGTAGGCCTGATTGATATCGAATTCGCTCATGCCCGACTGGAACGCTTCATGCGCGGCGCGATGGCCGTTCACCGCCGTTTTTTGCGCTTCGCGCATGCAGTAAAGTTCGTAGTCGGTCTTATAAGCGCGGTAGTAGTGCAGGTAATCCAGCACCCCTTTCGGGTTGAGTTTGTCCGCCGGAATATCCAGCCCCAGCGCCCGCTCAGGAACAGGTCCAATATAGCCAATGTTGCCGCGCGCTGCAGGCAGCTGGCTGCTAATGCCGTCCGCTTTTGGCAACGCAATCACGTCAATCTCTTCCGTCCAGAAAGAGGTCGGCAGCGGTTCCACGTTGTGCCAGTAATCCACCGGCAGGTAGAACCACAGTTTCGGCTTGTTCACGCCGTCCACCAGCAGCCAGCAATTTGGAACCTGGGTCACCGGCACCCAGGCCTTAAACTGCGGGTTGACCTTGAACGGATAGGCATGATCGTCAAGAAACGTGTTCATCAGCTCGCCCGAGTGGATCAGCAGTGCATCCAGCTTGAAGCGCGCCAGTACGTCCCGGGTACGTTCCTGTAGGGTAACGATATGATTTTTATAAAGCGAAGCCAGCGAGTCCATCATTCTTCCTTTCGTTTTTTGACCTCAAGTTCTCGCATCTTAGCACACCTCACTTCGGCTGCGTGATTTCCACCGACCGTGATCAATCCAGCAATTTTTTAATGAGTAATTTGCATTTTATTAACATAAATCCCACACTCCGTCTCATCTGGTATGACCAGATCCCCTTGCTGGATTCAGGAGACTGACATGCTTTACAAAGGCGACACCCTGTACCTCAACTGGCTGGAAGATGGCATTGCCGAACTGGTGTTCGATGCCCCCGGCTCAGTGAACAAGCTCGATACCGCGACGGTGGCCAGCCTTGGCCAGGCGCTGGATGTACTTGAAAAGCAATCCGAATTGAAAGGGCTGCTGCTGCGTTCAAACAAAGCGGCCTTTATTGTCGGTGCCGATATCACCGAATTTCTCTCGCTGTTTCTGGTTCCTGAGGAACAGCTGAGCCAGTGGCTGCACTTTGCCAACAGCGTTTTCAACCGCCTGGAAGATTTACCTGTTCCAACGATCTCCGCCGTCAACGGCTATGCGCTGGGCGGCGGATGCGAGTGCGTGCTCGCCACCGACTACCGTCTGGCGACGCCGGATCTGCGTATCGGCCTGCCGGAAACTAAGCTGGGCATCATGCCGGGCTTTGGCGGCTCCGTGCGCATGCCGCGCATGCTGGGTGCCGACAGCGCCCTGGAAATCATTGCCGCAGGTAAAGACGTGGGCGCGGATCAGGCACTCAAAATCGGTCTGGTAGACGGCGTCGTTAAGCCGGAGAAATTGGTTGAAGGCGCTATTGCCATTCTGCGCCAGGCGATCGATGGCGATCTCGACTGGAAAGCCAAACGCCAGCCGAAGCTGGAGCCGTTAAAGCTCAGCAAAATTGAAGCCACCATGAGCTTCACCATCGCCAAAGGCATGGTGATGCAGACGGCAGGTAAACATTACCCGGCACCGATGACGGCGGTAAAAACGATTGAAGCCGCTGCCCGTCTGGGCCGCGATGAAGCGCTAAAGCTCGAAAACCAAAGCTTTGTTCCGCTGGCGCACACCAATGAGGCCCGCGCGCTGGTAGGCATTTTCCTCAACGATCAGTTCGTTAAGGGCAAAGCCAAACGGCTGACCAAAGACGTTGAAACGCCAAAACATGCGGCGGTGCTCGGCGCGGGCATTATGGGCGGCGGCATCGCTTACCAGTCTGCCTGGAAAGGCGTGCCGGTAGTCATGAAAGACATCAGCGAAAAATCCCTGACGCTGGGCATGACCGAAGCGGCCAAGCTGCTGAATAAGCAGCTGGAGCGCGGCAAGATTGACGGTCTGAAACTCTCTGGCGTGATCTCTACCATCCAGCCAACGCTGGAATACAGCGGTTTTGACCGGGTGGACATGGTCGTTGAAGCGGTCGTCGAAAACCCGAAAATCAAAAAAGCGGTGCTGGCCGAAACGGAAGATAAGGTTCGCCCGGATACAGTCCTGGCGTCCAACACTTCCACCATTCCGATTGGCGAGCTGGCAAGCGCCCTGAAGCGCCCGGAAAACTTCTGCGGCATGCACTTCTTTAACCCGGTGCACCGTATGCCGCTGGTCGAAGTGATCCGCGGTGAAAAAACCTCTGATGACACCATCGCCAAAGTCGTGGCGTGGGCCAGCAAAATGGGCAAAACGCCGATCGTGGTGAACGACTGCCCGGGCTTTTTCGTCAACCGCGTGCTGTTCCCCTACTTCGCGGGCTTCAGCCAGCTGCTGCGCGACGGGGCGGACTTCCGCAAAATCGACAAAGTGATGGAAAAACAGTTCGGCTGGCCGATGGGCCCAGCGTATCTGCTGGACGTCGTCGGCATCGATACCGCCCATCACGCTCAGGCGGTAATGGCGGCGGGCTTCCCGCAGCGCATGCAGAAAGACTATCGCGACGCGATTGACGCCCTGTTCGACGCCAACCGCTTCGGGCAGAAAAACGGTCTGGGCTTCTGGCGCTATAAAGAAGACAGCAAAGGCAAGCCGAAGAAAGAAGAAGATGCGGCTGTGGATGGCCTGCTGGCCGACGTATGCTTGCCGAAACGGGACTTCACCGACGACGAGATCGTCGCCCGGATGATGATCCCCATGATCAACGAAGTGGTGCGTTGCCTTGAAGAAGGCATCATCGCCAGCCCGGCGGAAGCCGACATGGCGCTGGTGTACGGCCTCGGCTTCCCTCCGTTCCACGGCGGCGCGTTCCGCTGGCTGGATACGCTCGGCAGCGCCCGCTATCTCGATATGGCGCAGCAGTATCAGCACCTCGGCCCGCTGTACGAGGTGCCGGAAGGCCTGCGTAGCAAAGCGCGGCATAACGAACCCTACTATCCAGCAGCTGAGCCAGCCCGTCCGGTTGGCGAGCTGAAAACGGCTTAAGGAGTCACAATGGAAAAGGTTGTCATTGTTGATGCAATTCGCACCCCGATGGGCCGTTCAAAAGGCGGGGCGTTCCGTAACGTGCGCGCGGAAGATCTTTCCGCGCACCTGATGCGCAGCCTGCTGGCGCGCAACCCGGCGCTGGATCCAACCGCGCTGGACGACATCTACTGGGGCTGCGTACAGCAAACCCTGGAGCAGGGCTTCAACATCGCCCGTAACGCGTCGCTGCTGGCGGAGATCCCGCATTCGGTTCCGGCCGTCACCGTCAACCGCCTGTGTGGTTCGTCCATGCAGGCGCTGCACGACGCGGCGCGCATGATCATGACCGGCGACGCGCAGGCGTGCCTGGTCGGCGGCGTGGAACATATGGGACACGTCCCTATGAGCCACGGGGTTGATTTCCACCCGGGGATGAGCCGTAACGTAGCGAAAGCCGCAGGTATGATGGGCCTGACCGCCGAGATGCTCTCCCGCATGCACGGTATCAGCCGTGAGATGCAGGATACTTTCGCCGCGCGCTCTCACGCCCGCGCATGGGCGGCCACCCAGTCCGGCGCGTTTAAGAACGAGATTATCCCAACCGGCGGTCACGATGCGGACGGCGTGCTGAAGCAGTTCAGTTACGACGAAGTCATTCGCCCGGAAACCACCGTCGAGGCACTCTCCACGCTGCGACCGGCGTTTGACCCGGTCACCGGCACGGTGACGGCGGGTACTTCCTCCGCGCTGTCTGACGGTGCCGCCGCGATGCTGGTGATGAGCGAAAGCCGCGCCCGCGAGTTAGGCCTGACGCCGCGCGCTCGCGTGCGCTCGATGGCGGTAGTGGGCTGCGATCCGTCGATTATGGGCTATGGTCCGGTTCCTGCTTCAAAACTGGCGTTGAAAAAAGCAGGCTTAACCGCCAGCGATATCGACCTGTTTGAAATGAATGAAGCCTTTGCCGCGCAGATCCTGCCGTGCATTAAAGATCTGGGGCTGATGGAACAGATCGACGAGAAGATTAACCTTAACGGCGGCGCGATCGCCCTCGGTCACCCGCTGGGCTGCTCCGGAGCGCGTATCAGCACCACGCTGATTAACCTGATGGAGCGCAAAGATGCTCAGTTTGGACTGGCAACGATGTGCATCGGGCTGGGTCAGGGTATCGCGACGGTATTTGAGAGAGTGTAATGCTGTAGCGCAGGCGCGATGCTTATCGGGCCTGCGAGAGATACCTCATCGCCAGGGATGCATTGGCGATGAGAGAGAGTTTAGTTGCCGTTCTTCCCGCCTGTCAGGGGCGGGTTTTTTTATTTAAATGAAGGCAAACGCATCGCCGAACAGGCGGTCTTCACGCGCGTCACGCTCGTTGCAGAACAGGTCGCGGGCGATTTTCGCCATTTCAAAACGGCCAGCGATATAGATATCGTGCCCGGCCAGCGTACCGTGATCCTGCAGAACTGCCGTCAGCACCGTGCCGCTCCGCCCGCGCCAGCCCTCTTCCGGCTGCTCTACAACCGGCTCAATGCGCAGGTTCGGATGGTTGATGCTCAGCGCTTCAAGCTCAGAGAGGTCATAGAGGTGCTTCTCTTCGCGGCCGCCCCAGTAGATGGTGATATCGCGGTTCGGGTTGCGTGCCAGCGCGGTCAACAGAATAGAGCGAACATAGGAGAAGCCCGTACCGCCGGCAATCAGGATAAGCGGGCGGTCTTCGTCCTCGCGTAGCCAGGCCTCACCGTGCGGAATATCCACCACGATTTCACGCTCTTTCAGAATGCGATCCATAACAGCCATCGCGTACAAGTTAAGCTCTGACGCACCGATATGAAGCTCAATAAATTCCTGCTCAGCCGGCGTTGAGGCCATAGAGAAAGGACGCTTATCGCGCTCATCCATCACGACCATCAGGTACTGACCGGCGCGGAAAGAGAATGCCGATTCTGGCACTAAACGGACGCGATATACGGTGTCGGTAATGGCATCTACCGAGGTCACTTTACAGCTTAAGGTTGTCATTCGCTCTCTCTGTCGGGAAGTCTATTGGGCTTAACGGTCAGATTCAGGTTTACCGTTACTCATTATGGCCAGTTCGTCCCAGATCGCGTCAATTCGCGCGGTCACGGCAGGATCTTTTTTGATCGGGCGACCCCATTCACGGTCGGTTTCGCCAGGCCATTTATTTGTGGCATCCAGTCCCATTTTTGAGCCAAGGCCGGAAACCGGCGAGGCAAAATCCAGGTAATCAATCGGCGTGTTTTCCACTAACACCGTATCACGCGCCGGGTCCATACGCGTAGTAATGGCCCAGATAACGTCATTCCAGTCGCGGGCGTTAACGTCATCATCGCAGACGATAACAAACTTGGTATACATAAACTGGCGCAGGAATGACCATACGCCCATCATCACGCGTTTGGCGTGACCCGCATACTGCTTCTTCATCGTCACGACCGCCAGGCGATACGAACACCCTTCCGGCGGCAGATAAAAATCAACAATTTCCGGAAACTGCTTTTGCAGGATCGGCACGAAGACTTCGTTCAATGCCACGCCCAGCACCGCCGGTTCGTCCGGTGGACGGCCGGTATAGGTGGAGTGATAGATCGCATCTTCACGCTGGGTGATGTGCGTTACGGTAAACACCGGGAAGTTATCCACTTCGTTGTAATAACCCGTGTGGTCGCCGTACGGCCCTTCCGGTGCCAGCTCACCCTGTTCGATATAGCCTTCGAGGACAATCTCGGCGCTGGCCGGCACTTCCAGATCATTGGAAACACATTTCACCACTTCCGTTTTGGTGCCGCGCAGCAGCCCTGCAAACGCATATTCCGACAGCGTATCAGGCACGGGCGTGACCGCGCCGAGAATGGTGGCAGGGTCAGCGCCCAGCGCGACAGAAACCGGGAAACGCTCCCCCGGATGTTCCGCACACCACTCCTGGAAATCAAGCGCGCCGCCGCGGTGGGACAGCCAGCGCATGATGAGCTTATTTTTACCAATCAGCTGTTGGCGGTAAATCCCCAGATTTTGGCGCTCTTTGTGCGGACCGCGCGTCACGGTCAGACCCCAGGTAATGAGGGGCGCGGCATCGTCAGGCCAGCACTGCATGATCGGGATTTTAGTCAGATCAACCGCATCGCCTTCCAGCACTTTCTGCTGGCACGGCGCACCGCGCAGGCGTTTGGTTGGCATGTTCAACACCTGCTTAAACTGCGGCAGCTTGTCGAAGAGATCGCGGAAGCCTTTCGGTGGCTCCGGCTCTTTCAGAAAGGCCAGCAGTTTGCCCACTTCGCGCAATGCCGTGACGTCTTCTTGCCCCATGCCCAAGGCAACACGACGCGGCGTGCCGAACAGGTTGCAGAGCACCGGCATGGAATAGCCTTTTGGGTTTTCAAACAGCAGCGCGGGGCCACCGGCACGCAGGGTGCGGTCAGCGATTTCTGTCATTTCCAGATAAGGATCAACAGATTGTGTAATGCGTTTGAGTTCGCCCTGCTTTTCCAGCAGCGCCAGGAAGTCGCGTAGATCGTGGTATTTCATGCAGTTAATCATGGCCTCTCTGTAAGCGCTTCATTATACGGCGTAAGACTGCGTGATGCTGTAATTTTGTTAAATTAGCGTGAACTTCCGCGACTTACTCCCTTTTCAGCCATTATAATCACCTTAGCGATCCCGCCAGGGTTTTGATATGCTTGCGCCCGGAAAAAAGGGAAAGAGTGATTATGCAGGCCTGGTATTTACTGTATTGCAAACGCGGGCAGCTTCAGCGCGCGCAGGAACATCTTGAACGTCAGTCGGTGAATTGCCTGACGCCGGTGATTACGCTTGAAAAAATGCAGCGCGGGAAACGTACGACCGTCAGCGAGCCTCTCTTCCCTAACTACCTGTTCGTCGAATTCGACCCGGAAGTGATCCACACCACCACCATCAGCGCCACCCGCGGCGTCAGCCATTTTGTGCGTTTTGGTACCCGCCCGGCAACGGTGCCGTCGACCGTCATTCATCAGCTTTCGATTTATCAGCAGCCCGAAGGGATCACTGACCCGGAAACCCCCTACTCGGGCGATAGCGTGGTGATCACGGAAGGGGCTTTTGAAGGCCTGCAGGCCATTTTCTCTGAACCTGACGGCGAAGCACGCTCTATGCTGCTGCTAAACCTGTTAAACAAACAGGTGTTGCAGAGCGTAAAAAACACCGACTTCCGCAAACTCTAAAACTCGACGCCAAACAGGCGGCGCACGTTGTCATCCGTTTGCGCGGCCAGCCAGTGCGGATCTTCTCCGCGCCAGTGCGCCACCCTCTCAACGATGTGTCCCAGATACGCAGGTTCGTTACGCCGTGATGCTGGCTTAGGCTTCATATCGCGCGGCAGCAGATAAGGCGCATCGGTTTCAACCAGCAACCGCTCAGCCGGGATTGCCGGCAGCAGCTCGCGCAGCTCCAGCCCGCGGCGTTCATCACAAACCCAGCCGGTAATGCCCAGATACATTCCGCGGTTCAGGCAATCCAGCGCGTCCTCACGCGAACCGGTAAAGCAGTGCAGCACGGCGCCGGGCAGTTTATCCAGCCAGGGTTCCAGCAGAGTGAGAAAACGCGCGTGCGCGTCGCGGCAATGCATAAACACCGGCATCCCGAGTTCAGCCGCAATCGCGAGCTGCGCGGTAAAGGCTTTTTCCTGCTCTTCAGGCGTGGAAAAGTTGCGGTTGAAATCGAGGCCACACTCGCCGATAGCCACCACCTCAGGCGTTTTCGCCAGACGGTGCAACACCTCAGCGCTCTCCTGGGTCCACTGGCTGCTGTCATGCGGGTGGACACCTGCCGTCGACCAGCAGCGGTCATAGCGCTGCGCCAGCAGCTGCGCCTGTTCGCTCTCGTGCTGGTTGGTTCCGGTCAGCAACAACCCCTTTACCCCGGCAGCAAAGGCGCGCGCGACGACCTCATCGCGATCTTTAGCAAACTGCGAGCTTGTCAGATTAAGCCCGATATCAAACATGCGGATCCCCATAGAACAACCGCCCTGACGGGCGGCTGGTTTTACTCTTCGGTGGTCTTTTCAGCCCCGTCGTCTTCATCTTCCTGCGGACGTCGTTTGCCCACATAGAAGCGCGAGAAGAACACGCCGACTTCGAACAGACAGTACATCGGTATCGCCAGCAGGGTTTGCGAGAAGACGTCCGGCGGCGTCAGCAGCATGCCCACCACAAACGCGCCGACCAGAATATACGGGCGCTTCTTGCGAAGATCGTCAGGCGTGGTCACGCCCATCCAGCACAGCAGGACGATCGCCACCGGGACCTCGAACGCCACACCAAACGCCATGAACAGCGCCATGACGAAGCTGAGATAGCTGGCGATATCTGTCGATACCTGTACCCCTTCCGGCGCGGTGTGCGTCAGGAAGCCAAAGGCCAGCGGGAAGACAACGAAATAGGCGAACGCCATACCGATATAGAACAGCAAAGAGCTGGAGACCAGCAGCGGGATCACCAGTTTGCGTTCATGCTTGTACAGCGCTGGCGCAACAAAAGCCCAGACCTGATACAGAATCACCGGCGCAGAGGCAATCAACGACACCCAAAACGTCAGCTTGATGGGGGTGAAAAACGGTGAGGCCACATCCGTTGCGATCATCGTTGCGCCCAACGGCATCTGTTTAATCAGCGGCGCAGAGACCACCTGGTAGATATCGTTGGCGAAATAGACCAGGCACAGGAATATGAGGAAAACTGCAATGATGCAGTTTAACAGGCGCTTACGCAGCTCAATGAGGTGCGTAATGAGCGGTTGAGTATCATCTACTGCCATGTTTACGCTTTATCACTCGACGAGGGGGATGATTCGGAAACAGGCGCGGCGGATTTTGCTTCAGCCGCTTTTACCACCGGCTCTTCTAACGGCACCTGCTTTTTCACTTCGGATTCCTGCGGCGTCTGTTCTGGCGCGTCGGCCTGATGCTCGGCGCTGGAAGGCGTAACGCCTTCGCGCTGCGCCTCGCTGCCTTTCACCACCGGGTTATGGATGGTGTGAGCTTCATCACTGGCCTTTTCAGGATCGTTGACGCTGTAGGAACGCTTCATGGATTCCGCCGCTTCGCGCAGTTCATCCATAGACGCCTTCAGCTCCGGCGTCAGGTTTTCCATACTCGCCTTCTCAACCTTTTTCAGGCTGTCCTGGAATTCCTGAAGCTTCAGCTCCTGCGCCAGTTCGTTTTGTACGGTGGTTGCCAGAGAGCGAAGCGCCCGCACCCAGCCCGCAACGGTTTTAACCGCAACAGGTAAACGCTGCGGCCCCAGCACAATCAGGCCAATCACAAAGACCAGCAGCAGCTCACCAAAACCTATGTCGAACACGAATTACACCTGCTCTTTATCGTGGCGTTTAGCGTCTTCCTTTTTGGCGTCATCTTGCTTGTCAGCGATGGATTTAGCAGTAAAGTCAGCGTCCTGGCCGGTTTTATCCTGCTTATTTTCATCATCACCCATGGCTTTCTTAAAGCCTTTGATAGATGCACCAAGGTCGGAACCGATAGAACCGAGCTTCTTCGTACCGAACAGCAGTACGACAATGACGGCAATGATCAACAGTTGCCAGATACTGATACCACCCATACAAAATCCTCAGTGATAGATGATTAATTAGTCAGGTCGCATTATACGTATGCAACCCGGTGATAGCGACGCAAAATCAGCGCGTTTTTCTCCAGCCAACGAGCCAGACCACAGCCCCGCCAGCCATCAGCCAGGCAGGCATCAACTCCCAGTCCGGCCGATTGATCAGCAGCAGCGTACCGCTCAGTAGCAGCGTCGCACCTATCCCAAAGAGATAACGTGACTGTCCCTGACGCGCGCGCGTGGTTTGCAGCTCGCGGGCGATTTTATCCATGCTGTGCTGAAGGTTCTTGCTCTGACGCAAACTGTCGTAAACCAGTTCAGGAATTTCAGGCATTTTTTCAATCCAGAAAGGCGCTTTCTCTTTAAGAGAGCGTACCAGCGCTGGAATACCAACCTGATCTTTAATCCAGGACTCAAGGAAAGGTTTCGCTGTTTTCCATAAGTCTAACTGAGGATAGAGCTGACGGCCTACGCCCTCAACGTAAAGTAATGTTTTCTGGAGTAAAACTAATTGCGGCTGCACTTCCATATTGAAGCGACGTGCCGTATTGAACAGGTTCAACAAAACGTGACCAAAAGAGATCTCGGACAGGGGTTTTTCGAAAATAGGTTCACAAACGGTACGGATAGCGAACTCAAACTCCTCCACGTTGGTATCCGCCGGAACCCAGCCGGAATCGACGTGCAGCTCGGCCACCTTCCGGTAATCGCGGTTAAAGAAGGCGATGAAGTTTTCTGCGAGGTAGCGCTTATCTTCTTTATTCAGCGAGCCCACAATCCCGCAGTCGATACCAATGTACTGTGGATCTTCTGGATGTTCGTAGCTGACAAAAATATTACCCGGGTGCATATCCGCATGGAAAAAGCTGTCGCGGAACACCTGCGTAAAGAAGACCTGCACGCCGCGCTCGGCCAGCAGCTTCATGTTGGTGCCCTGCTTTTCCAGCGCCACCACGTCCGATACCGGGATGCCGTAGATACGCTCCATCACCATCATGTTCTGGCTACAGTAGTCAGAGTAGACCTCTGGTACGTAGAGCATCGGGCTGTCTTCAAAGTTACGGCGCAGCTGGATAGCGTTTGCCGATTCCCGCAGCAGGTTCAGCTCGTCAATCAGGGTTTTCTCGTACTCGCGCACCACTTCCATCGGGCGCAGGCGACGGCCATCAGGCAGCAGACGCGGCACCCAGCGAGCGAGGCGATAAATCAGCTTCATGTCCGCTTTGATGATCGGCAGGATATCCGGGCGAATGACCTTGATAACCACCTCTTTGCCGTTTTCTTTCAGCCGCGCCGTGTGCACCTGGGCAATGGAGGCCGATGCCAGAGGCTGAATGTCGAAATCATCAAACCAGGTTTCAACGGGAATATTGCCCATCGCCTCTTCAATCTGCCTCTTCGCTCTTTCGCCGTCGAATGGCGCAACGCGGTCCTGCAGCATCGCCAGCTCATCGGCAATTTGCGGTGGGAAGAGATCGCGGCGGGTAGAGAGCATCTGCCCAAATTTGATCCACACCGGGCCCAGCTCCTGCAGCGCAAGACGCAGGCGCTCGCCTAAGACCTGGTCTTTATGGCGATTTGGCATCCAGAAAAGCGTGCGTCGCCAGATTCGCAGCGGCAGCGTGATGCGCATTCTGGGGATAAGCTCATCGAGCCCGTAGCTCAAAAAGGTGCGAACGATGAAGTAGAGGCGCCGAATTTCACCAGGCGTCATTTGCCCTCCAGTTTTTCCAGCCGTTTAGAAAGTGCATCAACAGCACGTTCAACAGCAGCGGTCTCTTCCGCAAACCACGCCACTTCCAGCGGACCGGGCGCCATACGCCACTCTTCGGTCATCACTTCTGCAGCGTAGCGCTGCTGTCGCTGGAAGCTTTTACGCAGAAACGCCGTTCCGCCATGAATGGCCTTACCTATCCCTTCTGCGGCAATATCGCCGATAAAGGGCGCAAGCAGCTCTGCAGGGTCGAACTCGGCTAAATCGCTGAGCGCAACAAAGTTCTGCACAACCTGGATGTCCCCTTCCACTTCCAGCTCACCGCTGCGGATAAGCGCCGTCAACTGCTGGCGGTCCCGCAGCTTCGGCAGCACGCTCATGTGCGTAATGACCGAACAGTCAGCCTCGCCTTCCCATTCACCCAGCACGTCGAGCTGGCGTTCGCTAAAGACCAGCACAAGCGGCGTCGAGAACTCTTTTAAAACAATACGCAGTACTTTTCCGTTGAGCCGCTGGCGCGCAGCCTTCAGCGCAGGCGCGCGATACAGAAAGGCATTCAGTACATTCTCAATGCCTGCGGTGACTAAGGGCTTAAAGGGCACGTGACACCTCCACTCAGAACTTGTAACCGCGATGCAGCGCGACGACACCCGCCGTCATGTTGAAGTATTCCACATTCTCAAGGCCTGCATCCTGCATCATGGCTTTCAGGGTGTCCTGATCCGGGTGCATACGGATGGATTCCGCCAGGTAGCGGTAACTCTCTGCATCGTTTGCCACTAATTCACCAATACGCGGCAAAACGTGGAAAGAATAGGCATCGTAGGCTTTGCTCAGCGGCTCGATAATCGGCTTAGAGAACTCAAGCACCAGCAGGCGTCCGCCCGGCTTCAGCACGCGGTACATGGAGCGCAGCGCTTTGTCTTTATCGGTAACGTTACGCAGGCCAAACGAAATCGTGATGCAGTCAAAGGTATTGTCCGGGAACGGCAGCGCTTCGGCGTTGGCCTGCACATATTCCACGTTACCCACAACGCCGATGTTACGCAGTTTTTCGCGCCCCATTTTCAGCATGGAGTCGTTAATGTCTGCCAGCACAACGCGCCCGGTTTCGCCCACCAGACGGGAGAATTTCGCCGTCAGGTCGCCCGTACCGCCCGCTAAATCCAGCACCGTTTGTCCACGACGGACGCCGCTGCAGTCGATAGTGAAGCGTTTCCACAAGCGATGAATGCCGAATGACATCAGGTCATTCATCACATCGTACTTCGCCGCCACGGAATGAAATACGTGGGCCACCATGTCAGCTTTCTGCGCTTTGGCAACGGTCTGAAAGCCAAAGTGCGTTGTGTCTTGTGAATCGTCAACCATTTCAGAGCCTGCTAATCAGTCAAATGTTGGTGAAGTGTATCAGATTGGACGCGATTGCCCTACGGTTCAACCACCGTGAAAGTAACGCGTCGGCTGTTCTTCTGGCGATAAATCCGCCGCTAAACCGTTGTCCTGGCTGTTAGTTTTTTGTTCATCGACACCCTCACGCAGACGGAACTCTTCATCCTGTGCCGTGGCCTGTTCAGCCAATTCCGGATTAATCTCGCGTTTTACCTCTACGCCCAGGCTACGAAACGCTTCGGCCTGCGCCAGCAGGTTGCCACGCCCGGAAGAGAGCTTTTTCATCGCCTGACGGTAGTTGTCCTGTGCGCGGTCGAGGCTTTGCCCCACCGAGGACATATCGTCCACGAAGAGACGCATTTTGTCGTACAGCTTGCTGGCGCGATCGGCAATTTGCTGTGCATTGCGGCTCTGATGCTCGTAGCGCCACAGGTTGGCAATGGTTCGTAAGGCCACCAGCAGCGTCGTCGGGCTGACCAGCATTATGTTATTTTTCAATGCTTCGGTAATCAGTTCGGGCTGTCTGTCGAGCGCAAGCAGGAAGGCCGGTTCTACCGGGATAAACATCAGCACGTAGTCCAGGGAGCGCAGGCCGGGAAGCTGCTGATAGTCTTTTCTGCCCAACAGTCGAATATGGTTACGCACGGAGGCAATATGCTCCTGCAGCGCGGATTCCCGGATGTAATCATCTTCCGCGTTGAAGTAGCGCTCGTAGGCTACCAGCGTCATTTTGGCGTCAATCACCACATCCTTGCCCTGCGGCAGCCGCACAATGACATCCGGCTGCATACGCGAGCGGGCCTCGTTTTCAATGCTCACCTGCGTTTCATATTCATACCCTTCGCGCAGGCCGGACGCTTCCAGCACCCGGGTCATGACCACTTCCCCCCAGTTGCCCTGGGCTTTATTATCCCCTTTCAACGCGCGCGTCAGGTTGACCGCTTCCTGCGCCATCTGGGCATTAAGCTGCTGTAGATTTCGAATCTCATGCGCCAAAGTGTGACGCTCGCGCGCCTCCTGACCAAAGCTGTCCTGCACCTGACGGCGAAACCCGTCAAGCTGCTCGCGCAGCGGCGTTAGCAGGCCGTTAAGGCTCTGGCGGTTTTGTTCATCCACGCGGCGATTGCTGTGCTCAAAAATGCGGTTGGCAAGGTTTTCGAACTGCTCGCTGAGGCGCTGCTCGCTGTTGATCATCTGGCGGATTTTATCTTCCGCGTGCAGCTGGGTGGATTCGAGGCGGGTGGTGACTTCGCGGAGATCGGCCTCCAGCGAGGTGTTGATATCGCGCAGGTTACGCAGTTCGTTATTGAGCAGTTCGCACTCGTCGCGCCAGTGTGCGCTTTGGGCAAGCTGTTGTTTTGTTGCGCTCAATTCAGAGACGATCTCTTCACGCTCTGCCAGCCGATCGGCTTTCAGCTGCGCGTGCTGATAGCTGGAAAACAGCCAGCCTATTGCCAGACCCACCAGCGCGATCGCCGCGTAAACCAGGATTGTGATATCCATAATGCCCCCTGCATCAACGTATTACCCGCACAAAATAGAATTGTGCTGTATAAACGTCCAGTTTGAAAGGCTTTTCCTGCGAGGCGCTACGCAAAAAATAAAGGCCGAACGCGTCGGCCTTTTATCTTAAAGAGGAGGGCTAGATCAGGCGGCGAGCCGCTTCAACCACGATTTTCACCGCATGGCTTTCCGTCTGCTTCATGGTTTCCGCGTTAGGGATCTCCTGCTGAGTACGGTTGACGATAACGCCCGCCACCATACCGGCACGCAGGCCCTGGCTTGCGCACATGGTCAGCAGGGTGGCTGATTCCATCTCGTAGTTCATCACGCCCATAGATTGCCACTCTTCCATAGAGCCTTTAAAGCGGCTTACCACGCGGCCGGAGAAGGTGTCATAACGCTCCTGGCCCGGGTAGAAGGTGTCTGAGGAGGCGGTCACGCCCACGTGCGTGGTTGCGCCCACGGATTTTGCGGCTTCAACCAGCGCGGTGGTACATTCGAAGTCAGCTACCGCCGGGAATTCCATCGGGGCAAAGTGCAGGCTTGCACCGTCCAGACGCACGGATGCGGTCGTCACCAGCACGTCGCCCACGTTGATGTGCGGCTGAATCGCACCGGTAGTGCCGATGCGCAGGAAGGTGCGAATACCCAGCTGCGCCAGCTCTTCAACGGCAATAGAGGTAGACGGGCCGCCGATACCGGTAGAGCACACGATCACCGCTTTGCCATCCAGCTCTGCGCGCCAGGTGGTGAATTCACGATGGGCTGCCAGCTTGACCGGCTTATCCATCAGCGCGGCGATCTTTTCCACACGCTCAGGATCGCCGGGGACGATAGCGAGCGTAGCCCCTTGTAAATCGTTTTTAGTGAGGCCGAGATGAAAAACATCAGACTTAGACATAGGGTGACTCCTCTGTGGGTCGGTTAGTCAGAAGAAGTAAAACGGTACTTTACAGAAGCAGTACGCATAATTTCGTGACACACCTCACCATGAATGAAAATGATTGCAGTTAATTTCCATAAAATAGTGATTCACATCACATTAACAAGTTAAATCGTGGAATGCTGCACAAAAGATAGACCCTCCAGGGCAATGTGGGTTGTTAACCTGGTGTCTATATTTACCTTTGCGCTAATTAACTCATTGGTACGGAGAATGCCATGAATGATAAAACCGGTTTTGCACCTGCTGCAGCCCCGCATGCTTCAACCATCGTTTCGACCGCTGAAGACGCCATTTCCGCGGGTGAGACGTCCATCCCCTCTCAGGGGGAGAATATGCCTGCTTACCACGCGCGGCCAAAATCCGCGGACGGCCCGCTGCCGATCGTGATTGTTGTGCAGGAGATTTTCGGCGTTCACGAACATATTCGCGACCTCTGTCGCCGCCTGGCGCTGGAGGGTTACCTGGCCGTTGCCCCAGAGCTCTATTTCCGTCAGGGCGATCCCAATGACTACAGCGATATCCCAACGCTTTTCAGCAACCTGGTGACAAAAGTGCCCGATGCACAGGTGCTGGCAGACCTCGACCACGTCGCCAGCTGGGCGGCCCGCAACGGAGGCGATCCGCACCGCCTGATGGTAACCGGCTTCTGCTGGGGCGGGCGCATCAGCTGGCTGTACGCCGCGCATAACCCGCAGCTGAAGGCTGCCGTAGCCTGGTACGGCAAACTGGTGGGCGAAAAAACGCTGAACTCTCCGAAGCAGCCGGTTGATATCGCTACGGATTTAAACGCCCCCGTGTTAGGGCTGTATGGTGGTCAGGATACCAGCATTCCGCTTGATACCGTTGAGACCATGCGCCACGCCCTGCGGGCGGCAAACGCGAAGGCCGAGATCGTGGTTTACCCGGATGCCGGGCACGCGTTTAACGCCGATTATCGTGCGAGCTATCACGCAGAATCGGCCAAAGACGGCTGGCAGAGGATGCTGGACTGGTTCAGCCAGTTTGGCGCCAGAAAAGCGTAATAACTAAAAGCCCGGTGGCGGCTACGCCTTACCGGGCCTACAGGTTAGCCGGGTTAGCGATAGCGCCACCCGGCAATTTAGCACCACTACCCCTGACGTAGATTCTGCGCCGCCTTCACCATGTTCGCCAGCGCCGCACGCGTCTCCGGCCAGCCGCGCGTTTTCAGGCCGCAGTCGGGGTTCACCCACAGGCGTTCGGCCGGAATACGCCGGGCGGCCTTCTGCAGCAACGCTTCAATCCACTCCACGCTCGGCACGTTCGGCGAGTGAATGTCGTACACGCCCGGCCCGATTTCGTTCGGGTAGTCGAACTCCTCGAACGACTCCAGCAGCTCCATATCTGAACGCGAGGTTTCGATAGTGATGACGTCCGCATCCAGCGCTGCGATAGACTCCATGATGTCGTTAAACTCGCAGTAGCACATGTGGGTGTGGATCTGGGTGTCGTCCTTAGCAACGGCGGCGTTGATGCGAAACGCGTCCACGCCCCACTTCAGATACGCATCCCAGTCGCTGCGGCGCAGCGGCAGGCCTTCACGCAGCGCCGGTTCGTCAATCTGGATGATGCCAATGCCCGCCGCTTCCAGATCCGCCACCTCGTCGCGCAGCGCCAGCGCGATCTGTTTGGCAATGGTTTCGCGGGAGACGTCTTCGCGCGGGAACGACCAGCAGAGAATGGTCACCGGACCGGTCAGCATGCCTTTTACCGGCCTGTCGGTCAGAGACTGGGCGTATTTCGCCCACTCCACGGTGATCGCCTCCGGGCGGCTGACGTCGCCGATCACCACCGGCGGCTTCACGCAGCGGGAGCCGTAGCTCTGCACCCAGCCGTTCTGGGTAAAGACGAACCCGTCCAGGTGTTCGCCGAAGTATTCCACCATATCGTTACGCTCGGCTTCACCGTGCACCAGCACGTCCAGACCTAAGCGCTCCTGCTCGATAATCGCCTGTTTGATGTGTTCCGCAATGCCGGTGCGGTAGTGATTCGCGTCCAGGTTGCCCTTTTTGAAGTCCAGACGCAGGCCGCGGATCTCGGTGGTCTGCGGAAATGAACCGATGGTCGTGGTCGGCCACGCGGGCAGGCTGAAGCGGGCACGCTGGGCCTCGGCGCGCACCTCATACGGGCTCTGACGCTGGCTGTCCCGGGCGGTGATGGCCGCCAGGCGTTTCTCCACCGCCGGGTTGTGCACGCGAGCGGAGTGGCGACGCGCCTGGATAGGGGCGCTCCAGTCGGCAATCGCCGCCGTGTCGCCGCCGTTCAGGGCATCGCGCAGCAGTGCCAGCTCTTCACATTTTTGCAGGGCGAAGGCGAACCAGCTTTTCACTTCCGGGTCGAGACGGGTCTCCACGCTCAGGTCGATCGGGCTGTGCAGCAGCGAGCAGGACGAGGCCACCCACAGCTCACGTTTACCCGCGATGTCTTTAATTTGCGCGTATTTCTCGGTCAAATCGGCGCGCCAGACGTTACGACCGTTGACCAGGCCGGCGGAGAGCAGCCAGTCAGCGGGCAGACGCCCGTGCAGCTCAGCGACGTCATCTTTGCCGTGAACCAGGTCAACGTGCAGACCCTGCACCGGCAGCGCGGTAATGGTCTTCAGGTTTGGCGTCACGCCTTCAAAATAGGTCGTCAGCAGCAGCTTCACCTGCCCGGTAAGCGCCTCATAGGCCGGTTTGAAGGCATCCAGCCACTCCTGCGGCAGCTCCAGCACCAGCGCCGGTTCGTCGATTTGCACCCACTGAATGCCGCGCTTGCCCAGCTCAATCAGCACCTGTTTGTAGACCGGCAGAATGTCGTTCAGCAGGCTGAGGCGGTCGAACGGTTCGCCTTTAACCTTGCCCAGCCACAGGTAGGTGACCGGCCCCAGCAGCACGGGCTTCACCTGGTGCCCCCGCGCCAGCGCTTCGTCCACTTCGTCCAGCAGCTGCGTCCAGGCCAGCCTGAACTGTTGCCCTTTTACGAACTCCGGCACCATGTAGTGATAGTTGGTATTGAACCACTTGGTCATTTCCGCCGCTGCCGCTGGCTCCCCCGTCGGCGCACGGCCGCGGCCGATGCGGAACAGGGTGTCGATATCAACCGAGCCATCTTTGTTCTGATGACGAGCCGGCACGTTGCCAAGCAGCAGGCTGGTGGTCAGAACATGGTCGTACCAGGCGAAATCGCCCACCGGCAGCAGGTCAATGCCCGCCTGTTTTTGCTGGTCCCAGTGACGGGCGCGCAGCTCGCGGCCAACGGCCAGCAGCTCTTCACGGGTGGCGTTGCCTGCCCAGTAGCTTTCTTGCGCTTTTTTTAGCTCGCGACGCAGGCCAACGCGAGGAAAACCGAGTGTGTGAGTACGGATTGTCATGGTGTGCCCCTTGTGAAATTCGTTATTTAGCCGTCCAGATGTTTACACATCCATAATTGGCAGTTACTGTATATTCCTCAAGCGCAATATGCTCATGGCGAAGTGAAGGACTTTCATGATCGAGATTAAACACCTGAAAACGCTACAAGCGTTGCGGAACTGCGGTTCTCTTGCGGCGGCGGCTGCCGCACTGCACCAGACGCAGTCCGCCCTTTCTCACCAGTTTAGCGATCTGGAACAACGCCTCGGCTTTCGACTATTTGTGCGTAAGAGCCAGCCTCTGCGCTTTACGCCGCAGGGCGAAATCCTGCTGCAGCTGGCCAACCAGGTCCTGCCGCAGATAGCCAGCGCGCTGCAGTCCTGCAACGAGCCGCAGCAAACCACATTGCGCATCGCCATTGAGTGCCACAGCTGCATTCAGTGGCTGACTCCCGCGCTTGAGAATTTCCGCCAGAAGTGGCCGCAGGTAGAGATGGACTTCAAATCCGGCGTCACCTTTGACCCGCAGCCGTCTCTCCAGCAGGGCGAGCTGGATCTGGTCATGACCTCAGACATTCTGCCGCGCAGCGGCCTGCACTATTCGCCGATGTTTGATTTTGAGGTGCGGCTGGTGCTGGCCCCGGACCATCCGCTGGCCAACAAAACGCGCATCACGCCGGAAGATCTGGCCACGGAAACGCTGTTGATTTACCCGGTGCAGCGCAGCCGCCTGGATATCTGGCGCCACTTCCTGCAGCCCGCGGGCATTAGCCCGCAGCTGAAAAGCGTGGATAACACCCTGCTGTTGATTCAGATGGTGGCGGCCAGAATGGGCATTGCGGCGCTGCCGCACTGGGTGGTCGAGAGCTTTGAACGCCAGGGCCTGGTAGTGACCAAAACCCTGGGTGATGGGCTGTGGAGCCGGCTGTACTCCGCCGTGCGCGACGGCGAGCAGCGTCAGCCGGTTACGGAGGCGTTTATTCGCTCAGCGCGGAACCACGCCTGCGACCATCTTCCGTTTGTGCGGAGCGCGGAGCGACCCAGCGGCGATGTACCCACAGCGAAGCCAGGATCACCGCTCCCCCAGTAATGAAGCTCGGCCAGTGCGGCTGCTCCTGCCAGATGGCGAGGTTCACCAGCAGCCCCGCGGGCACATGTACGTTGTTCATGATCCCCAGCGTACCGGCGTCTACCTGAGTGGCGCCGTAGTTCCACATGAAGTATCCCAGCCCTGACGCCACCACGCCCAGCCAGACCAGAACGCTCCACTGTACGGTGGTGGTCGGCAGCTTTTGCGGATTACCGAGCATAAACCACGCCGCCACGGCGACTATCGCCGCGCCCATGTAGAACCACGCAAACGCGTTGTGCTGCGGCATCGGGCGGGTTTCCATCAGGCGTTTGTAGCCCACCATGCCGATGGCAAAGCTGATGTTGGCCAGCTGGACGAACATCAGGCCGGTCCAGAAGTGGTCGCTTACCTTGTCATAGCGGATAATCGCCGCGCCCACCACCGCCAGCGCGGCGCTCAGCAGGTATCCCCAGCGCAGGCGGCGCCTGCTGAGCAGATCGTAAATCAGCGTGATATAGAGCGGCGTCAGGACGGTGAACAGCAGGAATTCCGAGACGGACAGGTAGACGTAAGCCCGGAAGCTGAACAGGTACATGATGCCGAGCTGCATCGCGCCCACCAGCATATACAGCAGAATGGTTTTCAGCGATTGCCCGCGCGCGCGCAGGAACGGCAGGAACACCAGCGCC